>DASCNA010000070.1:0-4786 GCA_036011305.1 Victivallales bacterium | reverse complement strand
TGAAAGATATGTGGCATTTAACAAATAGAATGGCTAGAAAAATTCTAGCTCATAATATTTGTACTGTTATAAATATAAAATTCGGGCTTAATATCTTGAGTATTGAGCCAATCGTTAATTAAAAGTCGAACATTAGATTGTCAATACTAATATTATAAATATTTTCTAATTACTAAAAAGGATAGGTGAGAGTATGAGCAATCCTGAATTGTCTTTGCATTTTGAATCAAGACAACCATCTTCGATCAGGTTGGCACAGATAGAATTTGAAAAGAGGAATGATAATGTTGAGGCTGTTAATACAGCTATTGGTAATATTTCTCTTCCTATGCATCCTGCTATGCATAAACGATTGATAAATATTACTTCAGAAAACAGTCCATTTAACAACGGTGTTGTTAAATATACTTCAAGCGGCGGAACGGAAGAGGCAAACAGAGCTTTCCTTAATATAATAGAATCTTCAGGTTTCAGTACAAAAGGGCTCTTCAGTCAGATAACCGATGGTGGTAGTCAGGCCATGGAATTGACTATTCTTGGAGTATGCGGTCCTGCAGGCTCAGACGAAAAACCTTTATTGATGATTGATGCCGCATATGCAAATTATTTAAGTTTTGGAAGTCGATTGGGAAGGAAGGCTATTTCTGTAAGGCGGACTCTTCGTGATGACGGTACTTTTACGTTACCAAATCTAGAAGAAATGGAAGCAAAAATAAAAAAATATAATCCAGGTGCATTAGTGGTAATCCCTTACGATAATCCAACCGGCCATTTTTATGACAGGGAAACAATGATTATTCTTGGGAAACTGTGTGTCAAATATAATATGTGGATGGTGAGTGATGAAGCCTATAGAGAGTTTCATTACAAAAGCTGTACTGCATCAAGTGTCTGGGCATTAACAGAGAAAGATGTTCCAGGCATAACAGGAAGACGTATCAGTATAGAAACAGCTTCAAAAGTATGGAACGCTTGCGGTTTGAGAATCGGTGCTTTAGTGACCGATAATAAGCTTTTTAACCAACAGTCAATTGCAGAATATACCGCTAATTTATGTGCTAACGCAATAGGACAGTACATTTTTGGTGCCCTGGCATACGAAAATCACGATGATTTAGAAAAATGGTACGAGAAACAAAGGGAATATTATAAACCTATGATGACTGAACTTAGAATTTCTTTACAGACTAAGTTACCAGGTATCATTGTATCAAATCCAGAAGCAGCTCTTTACTCCGTCATTGATGTAAGAAATATTGCAAAGCCAGGTTTCAACTCAAATGATTTTGTATTATTCTGTTCCCAGAAAGGGAAAATTGATATTGCTGGGCATAATTATACCCTTCTGGTCGCTCCAATGTCAGGATTTTACAGTGTAGAAGAAGGAGAGGTAAATCCCGGTGATTCTCAGATGCGAGTTGCTTATGTTGTAAGACCTGAGAAAATGATTCTTCTACCTCATTTATTTGAATCTCTTTTTAAAGAGTATGAAGCTGGAAGATAAACAGACTTTTCATATAAGTTATAATTTATGCATAATGGCTTTTTCAGTCATTGTGCATTATTCTTTTTATTATGAGATTGATGACTTGTTGATTTAAGGTAAAAATAGGTGTTTTTTTTGATGAAAACGAAAACTGTATTTCTGGTAGCCGGTCAACTCGGTTCAGGTAAAACTACATATGCGAAAAAACTTGAAATAAAATATAATGCCGTACGTTTTACTCCTGACGAATGGATGTTGAATCTTTATGACGGGATAGTAATTCCAAATAAAGAGTTTGATAAGTTTTTTTATAGATGCTGCGATTTATGTTGGTCAATAGCTGAGAAATTTCTTGCTTACAATGCCGATATTATTTTAGATTTTGGATTTTGGAAAAAAGCAGATAGGGATAAGTATAGAAAACTGATTGTATCATCAGGTTGGAATATAAAGCTTATATATATAAAATGTCCTGATAATTTAATTAGAACCAGAATTCATGAACGGAACAGTAATTTGCCTTATGGTTGTTATTATATAACAGACGACATGTACAACTATTTTTCCCCTGGATTTGAAGAGCCTCTTTCTGATGAAAATCCGGAAATCATCAATAATAATTGATTCTATTCTTCAACTTTTGAATCTGAAATACGTTTAAGGCTGTTTTCAAGAGAACTCTGTGAGGCTATAAAATATGGGTTTATGTTGTATCCTGAATACTTTAATGCTTTCGCTACCCATGTATTGCATGTATTAAAAATGTAGAAATTCCGACTTCCGGCATAAAAGTAACTATTTAGATATCTACCCTTTGCAATAGGGGGGTTGTTCTTATTCTGATATTTAAATGAATCAAATATATATTTATTTAAAAGCCGGAGTTTTTCTTCTGTTATTCTAATTTTGTATATTTTACTTGATGGAAATATCTTCTCCAAACTTTTATTAATTATTACAACATGAATTACTGATTCTGTTGGCCAGAATAGAGCCGTAATTCCTTGTGAAAGACCTGGATTTGTTGACATATAATAGTTTCTGTCACCATAACCAAACTCAATATATTTTGCATGTAAAAAAGATTTTGAATTTTTTAAATAGTTAAGTTTGACGTAATTTCCGGGAATAACAATTCCGGAATGGTGCCTATGTGAAACAACAAATATCGTAATTTTTTTCGCGACTGCATTATCTAATATGAAGATGAGACACAGAATCAATATTACTTTCATTTTTTTCACCATTAAAAAATAAACCTAAACTTCTTTTGAATTCTGGAAAAATAGATATAGAATTATGTCCTGCGCCTTTTATTATTTCAACTGTTAAATTATCAGACTTAAACATTGAAATCAGTGATTCTGAACGTTTTCTTGTAATAACTTCATCATTTTCTGCGATCATTATCAATGTTTTTGATGAAATTTTTTCTGCATATTTACTGGAATTATATTTATCTTTTAAAAGAATTGACATAGGATACATCCAGAATATTTGCTGCGCGACTTTTTCTATACTGTCGAACGGTGTTATTAAGGCAATCTTATTTGCTGATTTTTTTGATGCAACATACATTCCAATGCTACATCCAAGGCTACGGCCTATTAAAGAAATATTATTATGATTTTTCTTTATTTTATCGTAAATCAAGACAGCATCATTATATAAATTTGTTTCTGTTGGGATGCCTTCACTCATACCGTATCCGCGATAGCACATTAGATATACAGTATAATTTCTAAATATTTTTTTGAATTGAGGAATATTGTATTCAATTTTTTCAGCATTTCCTCCATAGTACAATATTGCATTATCTTTTCCGTCATTAATTACCCATCCTCTTAAAACAATTTCTTTATTTTTTATTGAAATTTCTTTCTCATAAACTAGATTTACACCTTTTTGTGGAAAATAAAGAAGTTTACGTTGGAAAAAATATAGAATCAGAGCAATTAGAATATATGAGATAATCAGAATTTTTAGAGACAAGTAAAAATATTTCATATCTCTATTATATTGTATTGCGATACCTTTTTATTACTCTAAAACAAAAAGTTGAAGGAACAGGAGAGAAGGAAAATAAAAAAAGAAAATTCAGCTACTCACAATACGTGTAAAGGAAACTGAATTTAATAGTGAAAACAAATGTTTATATTACCATATTCATTGCAACTCTGACTTCATCAAGAGTTTTAACTGCTTCCTCTCTGGCTTTAGTAATTCCTTTTACTAATACGTCATGAATATAACCGTGATCATTTTCAATTTCTTTTCTTTTTTTTCTGATAGGAGCCAGGCATTCATTTAATGATTCAGTTACAACTTGTTTTAGCTTTCCAGCACCTTGATCACCAATTTCAGCTGCTATTTGTTCCGGTGGTTTCCCGCAAGACAGTGAAGCTATTAACAATAAATTTGAAACCTCTGGTCTATTTTCTGGATCAAATGTAATAGTTCTTTCTGCATCTGTTTTAGCTCTTTTAATTAACTTTGCAGTTTCGTCTGCTGTAGCAGCTAACATAATTGTATTGTTTCTGCTTTTGCTCATTTTCTGTCCGCCGTCAAGACCCAGAATAGTAGGAGATTTACTTAACAGAGCTGCTGGTTCAGGAAATACTCTGTTTTTCCTGGCATATTTATTATTGAACCTTCTTGCTATAGTTCTGCATATTTCAAGATGTGGTAATTGGTCTTTGCCAACAGGTATTACGTTGCCCTTACAGAACAGTATATCTGCAACCTGATGAACTGGATAAGTGTACATTCCTGCATTGATATTTTTTAAACCGGAAGCTGTTATCTCTTCTTTTACTGTAGGATTTCTATCAAGCTCTGCATTTGTTACTAATGTTAAAAACGGCAGTAATAACTGATTTAATTCAGGGACATGACTATGTGGGAATATATATGTTTTACTGTTTTCCGGATCTAATCCTATTGATAGATAGTCGGTAACCAGACCTCTGATAGTTTCGGCAATACTTTTAAATACTTCTCTGTCTGTTAATACCTGATAGTCAGCGATTACAATAAATGATTCCAACCCTAAATTCTGGAGTCTAACTCTATTTTGAAGGGAACCGAATAGGTGTCCTATATGTAAAGCTCCAGTGGGCCTGTCTCCTGTTAAAACTCTATATTTCTGCGGGTTTTCCTTGAGATCTATTTCTAATCTGTTGCTTCGCTCCTGAGCAGCTTCAAAACTGCCGTATATATTATTTTCTGACATATATTCCTCTTGTATAAAAAACTTCCTAAATATTATTAGTAAATACTATTTTAAAATTAATAAATATT
>DASCNA010000069.1:0-2769 GCA_036011305.1 Victivallales bacterium | reverse complement strand
TCAAAAAGGGTCGTTACTTCATGGATATCAAGCCTTATAGAAAAAGGTTATATAACTATTGAAACAATAGGTAACCAAAGAAGAATATACCTTGAAATCCCAGCAGAGACAAGGTGGAAGAAATCTTCTACCATTGAAGGAGAAACACCTGAAGGTAGAAGAAATATTCCTGGCAAGGTAGAAGAAAACTTCCATGATATATATAATAATAAAATTAATAATATATCGATCGATAAAGAAAATATAAAAGAAAGATTATCGAAAGAACCTCCTACACCAAAAACAAATCCAGCTCCTAAAAATTCAAAATTAGAAACGATTTTTGACGAACGGTTAATTTTTCTCAGAAATGAATTTAAAAGATTTAAGTGCACATTTTCAAACCTTAAAGCCATTGTCAAGCAGGCAAAGAAATACTTTGCATCAGAAACAGATGACGAGATAATCACTGCATTAATCGATTACTGGAAGAAATACAAACCAAATACGACCTGGAATTCAGGTGCATGGTTCCAGCAATTTTTACTTCAAGCTTACGAAGCATACCAAAATAAACTTGAATCTGCAAAATTAGAAGCAGAGCAAATGAAATCAAATGAAGAGCAAAGAATAAAATCAGAGGAGCAGCAAAACCTCCAATACCAGAAAGACCTTGAGCTGCAAAAAGCAGCAATAGAAAAATTTTATTCTTTACCAGCAAAACCTCAGATGAATATTGTTTCAAAATTCAATAATGAGCACAAAAGCAAAGTTGGAATCAGTATAAAAAATAAAATAATTACTGGAGAGAACCCAGTAAATGTGATTTGGTTTAAAAATTATTTAGTTTCAAACTTGTTATCAACCCCAGTACAAAGGAATAAATAATGAAGGTTTCAAGATGTTACAAAGTAACAAAAGAAACAAAAGTTTCTGAGGTGAATTTAGATTCAATCAGAAATGATCTTGAAACACTGAGCTACGATTCATCTACAGTTTTCAAAACTGTTCTGGTTATTGAGGAAATTATAACAAATATCCTGAAGTACTCAGAAAATCCTTTTGATACAAACACTTCTTTGAGCCTTTCAGATGATTCAATAGTCATTAACATTGAGGATTATGGCAAACAGTTTGACCCTACGTTGGTAAAACAAGTTAATCTTACTGAAGATTTAAGTCAACGAGAAATCGGCGGCCTCGGGATACACCTTGTGAAGCAATTTTCCGATAATATAAGCTACCACAGGGTAGGGGGGCATAATATCCTTCAGATCACTCTTAATGCAAAAAAAATCCCAGTAGAGATAACATCACCAATAGAAAATATCAGATGTAAAACAAATAGCAAAATCAGAAGTTTTACAGAATGCATAATTTCTGATGCTTTTGAAGAAACACTTCCATTTGATATAGAACAAACACTATTTAAAGCAGCATTAATATAAACAGCAGGGATTTTTAAATGAGCGAGAAAAGAACATTCAAAACATTCATCAAGGCATTCAGTAAAAAAGAGAAGGCTTTAATTATTGGAATGATTGTAGCCATACCGATAATAGGATTCATTGCGATTAACCTCCATAATTCTGAAAGCAAATTGAATAACATTGTTATTGAAGCAGTTAGAAAAGCTGTAAACGATACAAAAACATCAGTCGGTCCCAAATTTTCACGTCTGGAAAATGGAGATTACATATATAAACTCAAAAACGCTGCAAAAGAATCAGCTTTCATCTCAGATTCGTTGAAACAGAACTTAGTTGAACTTGAAAGTAATGGAAATTATTATGTAACAAGTGAAGGTTTTAAGTACTTTGATGCTGAATCTCATCATTTCTATGTCGCTTCATATAAATTTATGAGCATGGAAAAGCCTCACTTAAAGTGGGCACCTATTAATAAAGATGGAAGCCGTTCAATTATAGCATATCCTTATGTAACTTATGCAACTTCTATTCCTAAAATCTTTCAGTATCCTCCAATGGAAAAATATGTTCCTAAAAATATAAAGGAAGGGGTCTATGAGAGCTATCTGGTTTTAAACAGTGCTTATCCTAAACCATATTTCTGGAAAAGCTCTGAGTGTAATTTTCCAGGAAAGTCAACGATTAATCTTCCTAAATACGAACAACGTATTGA
The DNA here is from genome assembly GCA_036011305.1 of Victivallales bacterium. Lineage (GTDB taxonomy): Bacteria > Verrucomicrobiota > Lentisphaeria > Victivallales > GWF2-38-69 > DASCNA01. The sequence continues at coordinate 648 of DASCNA010000069.1, read as the reverse complement.
TTACCTTCAAAATGTTATACCTAATGATTTTGTACTCATAGTCATTGTATTATTTCTGTTGACTTACATTGTCTTTTTCTATGGAAGCAATCATTCTATAGTCAGTAAATCACTCAAGTATACTTATATATTTGAGAAAGCTTTCAGGCTAATAATTGTATTATTTCTACCAATGTATCTCTGCATTACTTTGTGGAACTCAAGAGGATTCTTAATGTATGCAATAGAACAATATTCAACTGAGATCATATTTGTCGGAGTTTTGATATGCTTTTATCTGCTTTTTGTCAAAATTGCACTTAACCTCAGCAATAAACTCTTCAATACAGTTCCCAAAAGTTCATCGTCTTTTGCCACAGGCGGTGCAAGCTCACTTAAAGGAAAACTTAAAGAGAATGATAATGAGTAGAACATGTTTTAAATGCATGAATGCAAAAGATATAACCCGTAGAAAATGTATCAAAGAAAATAGAATTCTTATATGCCTGAATAAAACCGAACTTGTTAATTCAGACTGTGCAGAATTCTGCAATAGATTCAAAACCAGATAATAAAGAAAGGATTCAAAACTATGTCAGAGGCAACTCGCTTTGCATTAATATTATTTTTGATAATGCTGCCGATAGGAATATTAACTCTTGCACTGCA
>DASCNA010000068.1:0-25227 GCA_036011305.1 Victivallales bacterium | reverse complement strand
AAAGATATGTGGCATTTAACAAATAGAATGGCTAGAAAAATTCTAGCTCATAATATTTGTACTGTTATAAATATAAAATTCGGGCTTAATATCTTGAGTATTGAGCCAATCGTTAATTAAAAGTCGAACATTAGATATACAATATATAAAATTATTTTATGCATATGAATAAATCAGAAATAAAACATGGGATTTATTGAAATTTTACCAGTTGTTCTTAATATATATATAATATTTCTATTATTATGAGGAATGTAAATACATATATTAGCAAAAGGTTAATCAGGTTCAGTAAATGATATTTCTTCCTCAAGAGGTTAAGTATTTTGCTTAGTATCTTTAACATAAATTTAAGGATTATAATATGTCTATATCTGATTCTGCTAAACAAAACTGTGCTAAAATAAAAGGTTCTGAAGTCGCTGTCAAATGTCTTGAATATGAAGGTGTAAAAATAGTTTTTGCATATCCGGGTGGAGCATCTATGGAATTCCATCATGCTTTGCGCGACAGCAATATAGAGGTAATTTTACCGCGTCATGAACAGGGCGGTGCATTTGCTGCAGCAGGTTTTGCAAGAGCAACAGGCAAAATAGGTGTCTGTATGGCAACAAGTGGCCCCGGAGCGACAAATCTTATATCAGGTATAGCTGATGCTTATATGGATTCTGTCCCATTGGTGGTTTTAACTGGCCAGATACCGTCTGCACTGATCGGAAAGACTGCTTTTCAGGAAACGGATATGGTGGGAATGACCCGCCCGATCGTAAAACACAGCTATCTGGTGATGAAAGCAGAAGAGATACCGGGTATCATTAAAGAGGCATGCTATATAGCAAGAACTGGAAGGCCTGGACCTGTTGTTGTTGACGTACCTAAAGATGTTCAGCAGCAGTTAATTGAAATGCCTGATTATCCTGAATCAATTGAATTGAGAGGCTATAATCCGCATGTAAGAGCCAGCAGCTCTGATATCGAGAAAATCAGAGAAGCTATAAAAAATTGTCAGCGTCCATGCATTTATGCAGGTGGCGGAATAATTACCGGCGAAGCATCTGAGGAACTGACTGAATTTGCAAGAAGTTACAATATACCTGTAACTACTACTTTAATGGGAATTGGTGCTTTTCCTGAAAATGACCCTCTGTCTTTGAAATGGCTTGGTATGCATGGAACCGTTTATGCCAACAATGCTGCAAATGAATGTGATCTGTTGCTTTGTTTTGGCGCCAGGTTTGATGACAGGGTTACAGGACCGGTCAGTTCATTTGCCGTTCACTCCACGGTTGTCCATGTAGATATCGATGAATCTGAAATCAATAAAAATAAAAGAGCTCATATCGGTGTTGTAAGTGACATAAAATATGTCCTTGGAAAACTAAATAAAAATCCAATTAAAAAAGATTATAAAGAGTGGATTGAACTTGTCAAAGCATGGAAAAAAGAGTTCCCGCTTACATATGATAAAGGCAAGGATCAACTGCTTCCTCAGGAAACTATCGATACTCTTTATAAAGTAACTGGCGGTGATGCCATAATTGTCCCCAGTGTTGGACAGCATCAAATGTGGGCAGCGCAGTTTTATAAATATAAGCATGCCAGACAGCTCCTTACTTCCGGAGGACTTGGTGCCATGGGATTTGGCTTCCCTACTGCAATGGGAGCTAAGGTAGCTAGACCTGACAAAACTGTTATATGCATTTCAGGAGATGGAAGTTTTCAGATGAATATACAGGAACTGGGAACAATACATACATATGAAATAGATGTTAAAATTATAATTCTCAATAATCAGCATTTAGGAATGGTTGCACAGTGGGAAGACAGATTTTACGGCTGTAGGAGAGGGAATACTGTACTGAGTAACAGGAGAGCTAATAGGCCTTATCCGGATTTTGTTACCATCGCAAAAGGTTATCTGATACCTGGACGGGAAGTTTATAAAAAATCCGAAATAGAAGATGCTGTCAGAGAAATGCTTGAGACACCCGGTCCGTTTTTACTGGATGTACATGTTGAATATCAAGAACATGTATTACCTATGATTCCTCCTGGAAAATCCTATAAAGATATTATTACAAAATAGATATATAATAACATTAGGAATTAAAATGAAAGAATATAAGAATTTTCACGTAGTTGATCATCCACTGGTAAAGCATAAACTTACTTTTATCAGATCCAAGTATACATGTAAAAAAGTCTTTAAGGAGCTGGTTGACGAGGTTGGTATTTTTCTTGCTTATGAACTTACAAAAGATTTTCCGCTCCAGGAAGTGGAAGTTGAAACTCCGTTATGTAAAACAAAAGCTCAAATTTTAGCCGGGAAAAAACCAGTGCTTGTACCGATTCTTAGAGCTGGAGTAGGGATGCTAGACGGTTTCCTGAAGGTTATGCCTTCCGCAAGAATAGGTCATATAGGTATGAGCCGAAATGAAGAAACTCTGGAACCTTCCACTTATTATTGTAAGCTACCGGTAGATAGCAGAGAAAGAACAATTATTCTGATAGATCCAATGCTTGCTACAGGAGGCTCTGCAGTAGCAGCAGCAGCTAAATTAAAAGAAGTAGGAGTTAACAGAATTAAATTTATGTGTTTAGTGGCAGCTCCGGAAGGTGTAAAAAATTTTTGTGAAAGTCATCCTGATATTGAGGTCTATGCCGGCTGTCTTGATGATAAATTAAACGATAAAGGATATATTTTGCCAGGACTTGGAGATGCAGGTGACAGGTTATGCGGAACTAAGCCCACTCCTACAATGCCGCATTTAGGCGTAAGCTTTTACTAAATAGGAGCAAAAACTTTTTTATCCCGAAGAGATATGATATAAATAGTCATATAATATGTAGCATCCTGTCAGGTGGCATATATTAAATAACTTTGGAGTTGAAATTTGAAAACAAAAATTTTATTATATTTGTTTATTTTTTTCAGCTTATGCGTTATTAATGCAGAAGTTAGGAAAAATATCCCGCTACAAAGTGAAGTATTAAAACAGCAGATGCAGTATTCTATATACCTTCCAGATGAATACTTTACTTCGTCAGAGAAAGAATTCCCAGTTATCTATCTTTTGCACGGTCTAAATTGCAATGATGCGCAGTTAATTGATTTTAGTGAAATAGATGTGATAACTCACAGGCAGATAAAAAACGGAGTGATTCCTCCGGTTATTCTGGTAATACCTTTTGCAGATAATCATAAATATTACTATATGAACGATCATCAGGATATTAACAGATGGGAGGATATGTTTGTAAATGAATTTGTACCTTATATTGAATCTAAATACAGGATTAAAGCTGAACAAAAATATAGGGGAATAAGCGGTATCTCCATGGGAGGATATGGTGCTCTGCTGCACTCATTGAAATATCCGGATATGTACTCAGCATGTGCAGCGTTCAGTTCGGGTATTCGTACAGACGAGCAGATAAAAGATCTGGATATGACAGCCTATAATTATAGATATGGTAATCCGCTGGGGATGAACTTAGAAGGGGATTACAGATTGACTAAACACTATAGAGAATATGATGTATTAACTCTAGCTGAAAAAATGCCTTTGGGAGAATTATCAAAAACAGATTATCTTATTCATTGCGGTGATAATGATATTTTTATAGTTGGTAATGCCAAACTTAATGCAAGTTTTCAAAAAAAAGGTGTCAAGCATACTTATAAAGTAGAAAAAGGAGAGCATAGCTGGGAATACTGGAAGAAACATTTTTGGAACGGAATAAAGTTTGTAGCAGGTAAATTTAAAGATTAACCGTTCTGCTTTTTCAAAATTAATTTTTTGTTATCAAAACTTTTCAGACTGCATTAAGGGCTTTGTTTTATTTTTTTTGATTATTTTCATATAAGTTTTATGCCACGCTGCCGGGATTGTTAAGCTGGCAAGAAACAGTATTAAAGTTATGATATATATTGTGTTGCCATATTTACTATAAACACCTGCACCGGTACCTAACGGTTTAATAAAAAAATAGAGCATTAATATATGGAATGAGAAAACCTGAAGAGAGTGTTTTCCAAGAAGGTTGAACCATGGAAACCCATACTTTAATGGGATCGGTTTTATAAGACGTGTGAACACAAATGCTACGCTGAGAAAGCTGACTAATCTTAACCATGCCAAATCAATTCTATTTGTTGCTATATCAATGTTAATTCCCAGGTCTATTACATTGTATCTGGATAGGAGAATAATTATATAGATCGCAAAAACAACTACGATAATTACTTTATTATCCAGTATATGTACTTTATTTCCCAGTTTTTTTCTAAAACCCAGGAAAGCTCCGATAAAAAAAAGAATCTGCCAGCTGAATACATTAAAAATTCCTGGGAATGCATTTGGAAAATAAACGTTTGAAATAAATTCTATAGGATTGAAGAATTGACCAATAAACCAGACTCCTATGCAGATGGCCAGAGCATAATAATCAAAACCTTTTGACATCAGTATAAGAAGGGGCCAGCAGAATAAAATGAATATGGCATACATCGGCAGTACATCCATATAGGTCGGCTGATTAAGAAGTATAGTAGAAGATATAATATACTTAAACGGGGTGCCGTTAATAAAAAAATATGAAAGCATATTTTTCCAGTAAACCCTGTAAATAGGTAACATTAAGGCAATGTAAGGTAGTATGATTACCAGGAGCAGGTGATATTTATAAACTGTAAAACTTCTTTTACAGATCCTTTTTGCCAGTAACTTATAGTCTACAATATATCTGCCGTAAACAAGAGCAAATACAAATCCTGAAACAAAAACAAAACCTTCTGCATTGGTTACATAGCCATAGAATTGCCAGGTATAATCTGTTATCCAACCGCCGAAATGATCAATGGACATTAAGATTAAAAACAGTCCTCTTACTGAGTCTATCCTATTATCCCTTTCAACAGGCTGTAAATGGAAGACCTTGCCGCCTACCTTAAATGTAGTTGTTTCATTACTCATCTTAAACTGTTTATTTAAAGTTGTTTAAATATTGTTGACAACACTTTAATTATAGCAGATTATTGAGAAAATTTAACAAGGAGCATAAGTAACTGAACTTACGCATAGGGTTGATAAATATCAAAAATCAGGCAGACAAAAATCAAATAAACTCCAAAATACAATTTATTAAACAACAGTAAGGTATTTTGAAAGATCACTATATTTGAAGACGTAATACAAAACCTATGAAAATCTACACGGTTAGATAGACAAACCGGACAGTTGAAATATACAGATTTCTAATACCTTATTAAGGTTAAAACTTCATCAATAATTTATTTTTGATACCACTTTCCCGCAGGGTTTTGCAGCCAATAACCTTTTGCACTTTTATCTGCTATTTGTTTTGCTCTCAATTTCCCTACTTTAGCTACTGTAGTATTCTGGTTTTTAGCTATTATTTTATAAATTATTTTTCTATCTTTATTTTCCTGATCTATAAGTTTTTTACCTTCCGGATCTGGTTTTCTAAACTCTAAATAACCTTGATTATTTTCACCTACAATTTCCTGTTGTTTTAGCTTAACAATTTCAGGAAGCCTTGCTTTCATTTTGGTTGTAATTGAATCGGCTTTGATATTTATTGTGAATAATGTAGATAAAACAGTTAAAAAAATAAATAATTTAAATTTCATATTATTTCCTCTCTATTTAGTTTTTGTTTCCAGCTTTTTCTCTGCTGAATCTATATTATCAAAATAATTATCAAGTTCTTTTTCTACTTTTAAATTTACATCGATAACAATATGCACAGGTTTAATTTCATGAGTACTTTCAATTTTATGGGAAGTTTGACAGGCTGTTAACAAAGCTAGCAGAGATATCGGAAATAATATTATTCCTATTTTTCTCATTGTATTCTCCTTTGTAAGTAGTTATAAAAGGCGGCCTACAATTAGCGCTGATGATCAAAAGAATCATCTCTTATTTAAATATTAGTAAAAAAAATTTTATCATAATAATTAATAATATTCTAGATGTAAAAATTTAACATGCTGGAAGAATCAAAATAAATTATCATTTTAAACTTTCAATAAATTTATTAATCCCAGATTTATAATAGAAAATATCATTTAATGGAATTTTGAAATTCAGGTCAATTTTCATTGATCTAAGTACTCCGCCTTTTCCCTTGATTTTTACATAGCTCCCAATTTTTTTGTTATATTTAAAAGGGAGGGGGTTTGATGGTTTCCCATTAAGACTAAGGTTTAAAATACAATTTTTGCCTTTAGTAGAAACTTTCAATATTACCCATTGATACTTGAAATCTTTCAATGCACTTATTGAAAAATCCATCTGATTATACTGAACACTGCCCTTTGGAATTCCTGCCATTAATATATCGGCACCTGAAAGCCTTATTACACCTTCTTCTCCGGGTGTAGAATAAAGTAATGTATCTTCAAATATTAATTCGCCGTTTTTAATTTCAATTGGAATTTTCCCGCTGATTGTTCCTTTACCTTCTGCATAGGATAGACCAAACTGTGTCAAAACTTCAGCTAAACTTATTCTGTCGCAAAACAGGAATATTTTATATTCTGTTTTCTGTGGGTTAAAACGCATGGCTTGAGTATAAATATGTCCATTACACCAACCATAAACACCTTTTTCAATAAAAAATGAACGTAGTGTTTCGATTTGGAAATATGTTTTGCCATCTTCAAAAGAAAGATCACCAAACCTGGCTTTCTTAAAAGTAAATATTTGATTAGGTAGAGTCTTAAATTTCAATAAATCAGGAAAGTTCAAATTTAGATTAATGCCTTCAAACAGAAAATTATGGTCACTGTTTTCAATTGAAGAGTCTATAATATGGATTTCAGTCGGAACTTTAAAAATTCCTGATTTTAATTTAGGATTCACTTTTATTTTTATATTGCCGTTAAATGACATATTTGCAGCGGCAGGATTGATTTTATCAAGGCTTACAGATTCTGTTGTTTTATAATCCGGTATGCTAATTTCAACATCACTGCAAAATTGATTCTGTTCATCAATTCCTGAAAATCCATTAAATTCAACTGATAAATCAGGCAGTATCCTGCTGACTAGTTCACCTTTGTAATTTATGCCAAGGTTTTGCTGCAAAATCCTACTTTTAAGCGAGGCTATATCTTTATTGTTCCAGGAAATCTTATCAATAGAAAGTTCACCTTCAGGAATTGATTTATCCGGTGGCCATTTAAATGGTAGAGTAACATTGATCCCTGACATAGAAGCCATATGGTCTTCAGTTTTACATTCTAATTCGGGAATTATTGATTTAACTTTAAATTTAACACCATTTCTGTTATGAATAAATTCGCCATTAAGTGAAAGTTCAGGAATCAGTAATTTTGATAATTTTGTAATAATATTACTGTTTATGAATTTAAATTCGAATGAAGATTTAATAGAAGTAGATTTATCATTTACCAAATATTTCATGCTGCCTTTGCCTGAGATCATTTCAACATCACTCTGTGCAGAGTTTGAAATGAAATTCAATGCAGGAATCTTAATGTTATAGCTAGCATTCCCTTGATTTTTATCTCCCGAGCCCGAAATATTAATTTTAGATAAACCGACTTTTAAATTTTTATCTTTGAACTTTACAAAAATATTTCTCGTTTTACCTGTATCCTCTATTTCAAATTTATAGTTTTCTTTATTATCTATACCGGCATAATATTTCAGTGAAATGCGATTTATATTTTTTTGAGAGTAGTGTCCTGGAAGATTAATATCAAAACTTCCTGAACTATCAAAATTATTTTTATCCATTTTAATTTTTGACTCTAAATTTGAAAATTGAACAGGAAATGGTGAAACTGTTTCAATTCCTCCTTTTGAAGAAGATAAATTAAATTGATCTTGGCTTCCCCGTATAACTAAACTAAAAGGGTCGTTGAACGTTTGTAGTTTTAATGTCCCAATTTGAAACTTTAAATTATTAAATTTATATGTTCCAATAAGTGATTTTATAGAAAATGGAGAAAAATTTATATCAAGTTCTGTGTTAATATTAACTTCACCTGAGTAGTTTAAATTATTATTTAATTTTTTAAATTCAGTAAGTTTATCAAGCAGGATAGTATCACTTATTAAAAGAAATTTTGCTTTTTTGTCCTGAATAGAAATGTCCGTAGAAAACGTAATCTTTTGATCTTTAGGATATAAGTTTACAATACATTTTATTGATGTACATTTTTTATTATTAGGTACAAATTGAATATTAAACGGAATATTAAATATCATATTTTCATAAGTGAAAATTATGAGTCCTCTCTTGAATTCGCATTTCCCGAAAGTAATCGGCATCTTGAAAGTGCTATTATTATTGGGCGTAGATTTGTCAGATTTATTGCTGATTAATGTGTTGAAGTCAAAACCTGGGAGGATAAAATGTCCGTTTTTGTATATTGGCCGTATTTCTAAGCCACTTAAAACAATTTTATCAATATGCCTGTTGAAGAGGCCTAAAAGTGTATAGTCAATTCTTACACTGTCAATAGATATTGTAGGAGCTTCCTCTTTTCCTAAGCTGATATCACTAAAGTCTGTTTGCCCTAACCCTAGCTTTCGGACTTTACACTCTATATGCTCTATCCCGGTTTCTTGTTCGATATTAGCTGCCAGTTTAGTTTCAATATAAGTAGGTAGATATAAATAAATACCAATTATCGCAAACAGTATAATGAACAGTAAAAGGATAAAATAAAATAAGGTTTTTTTCATGTATGATTTCATAATAACAATTATAGCCTACGAGATTAAATAATCATTATATTTTGATTCTTGTATATACTTCGGAATTTATTTGTAATTTTATTGTTGTAATCTGTTAATTTAGGTCAGGACTACTGCTAGGACATTGTAATTTTTTTTAAATTTTAAGTAATATAAGCAAGTATACAGTACTGTTCAGGAATTGTAGGTTATCAAATTATTACACTATAAGTTTGTCGACCATAAACTGTTTATATATTATACTTTAGAAAGTAATACTACTTTTTTAAAATAGGTGATTGATTTTGAATACAAATTTGTCAGGCATTAATTTAAATCTTTTGGTTGCTTTAGATGCTTTACTTACTGAGGTAAATGTTACTCGTGCAGCAGAAAAAATACACACAACTCAATCCGGTTTAAGTAAGAGTCTGAAACAGCTTCGTGATATGTTTGAAGACGAACTTCTTGTGAGAGGGTATTCCGGGCATATGATACTGACAGCAAAAGCAAAATCTCTCAAAGAACCGGTAAAAAAACTAATTAATGAGTTAAATAAATTCTTTATAGAAAATGACGAGTTCATTCCTGAAGAATCTGATTATACTTATCAAGTTGGAATGTCTGATTATATTTCTATTTTAGTACTGCCAAAACTTTTAAGTAAAGTAAATGAACTGGCTCCGAATGTTAAGATTAAAGTAACACAGGTAAATGACATTAATGCTATATCGGAAAATGAAGCTGAAAGTTTCGACTTTATTTTCGCTCATTATAAAAATATGAAATATAAAGATATTTTTGAAGAAAAATTTCTTTTTGATGATGAATATTTGTTAGCTGTTGATAAAGGACATCCTGCTTTTAGACAGGATAATATAATAACGTCAGAGACTTTGAAAAAATATAAAATAATAACTGCGCTTTATGCAAATGAGCTTTCGGAAGGTGTAGTGATTAAAGCTTTAGAAAAAATTAATTTTAACATTTCATGTCCTTTAATTCTACCAAATTTCCTAGTTGCGTTAAGATTGTTGAAAGGAACAGATTTTATATCTGTGATGCCTAGCAAAATAGCTGAAGAAAACTGCAACTATTTTGACTTAATAACTAAACCTTTCCCGCATAATATACCTATCCCTGTTACTGAAACATTTCTTTGTTCCAATAAAGCTTACAAAAAGAATTTGGCGCATATTTGGTTTTTAAAACTTATTTGCGAAGTATCCTGATTCTTTTAAATGCCTAATAATAAACACTTATTCCATTTTTGCATGGCGGGTATATATAATTTACATTTCAACTCTTTTTTTGATACAGCTATTTTTTAGTATGTAAAAAAGAAGGAGAAAAGAATGGATATTGGAAATGATAGGAAAAATTTTTTCCACTTAGCAGGTTCAGGAGCTGCAATAATAGCTGTAACATATGGACTATGCAGGTACAGTTATGGTTTGTTTTTGCCAGATATACAGCATACCTTCGGACTAAATGTTGAGTGGCTTGGTATAATTGGAAGCAGTTCTTATTTGGGATATTTGATTGCATCTTTACTTACAGGGATATTTACAAAAAAGTTTGGTCCTAAAATACCATTGATTATAAGTGGAGTAACTGCAGTTACCGGTTCATTGTTAATAGCATTATCCTTTAATTCTTTTGTACTCTTTGCAGGTGTATGTATTGCCGGTATGAGCCCTGCTTTTTCTTTTCCTCCATTAACTGAATATGTAACGATGAGATTAAAAGGAAACAGGAAAAATAAAGCAATTGCCATTATTAATTCCGGAACATCCTATGGAATTATTTTAGCTGCCCCTTTTGTACTTCTGTTAGGATTTGACTGGCGGGCAGCATGGTTTATTTTTGCTATTATAGCAGCATGTGTTTTAGTATGGAACTATAGAATGACAACAATAAAAAGTCCTTATTGCGTAACAGATAAGGGGAAGAATTGTAAAGTTGAAGTTTTTAAGTATGATATTAGGCTAAATAAATTATTTATATCAATGCTGTTAAGCGGTATCGTGTTTGCTGCTTTCTGGACATATTCAGTAGATTATATTGATTTATCGTCAAGCATAAACATTTTGGGATTTAGCGTAAAATCAGCATTATTTTCAGAAATATTTTGGTTGGTGATGGGTGCTTCAGGGTTATTGAGTGTTTATGCTTATACTGCGATAAAACATTTTGGGTTGAGAAAATCGTTGCAATATTCTCTTATTACTGTAGCTGTATCAACCTTGATTCTGGCTATATTTCATTCAAATGGAATATTGCTCCTGATTTCAGGATTCATGTTTGGTATTGCTTTTCAAATGTTTACTGCTTTTTCTGTTATATGGGGGATAAGAATTTTGAAAGATTCAGCTTCATTAATTACATGTTTAGTTCTCATTGCAATGGCTATAGGATTACTGGTTGGGCCAATAGTATACGCTCCCATAATTAACTGCTACTCAATCAGTTCAATGTTTTATATAGCAGGGGTATTGGGAATTTTAATATCATTTATCAAGCCGAGCCAAAATTTAAATGTAGAGGTTAATTATGAATGTTGAACAATTACATAAAGAGTTAATTGTATTTGACGGATTGGTTGTAGCAGAATGGAGTAAAGATGTATTTGAAGATATGCATAGAGGAGGAATCACTGCTGCAAACTGCACCTGTTCAATTTGGGAAAACTTTAATGATACCATGGATAACATTAGTCAGTTTAAACAAATGATAAATGGAAATAAAAATATAATTACACAGGTTTTCTGTGCTGAAGATATAAAGAGGGCAAAAACAGAAGATAAAATCGGTATTTGTTTAGGTTGGCAGAATACTTCAGGGATTGAAGATAAAATAGAATACCTTCAGTTGTTCAAAGAGCTTGGAGTGGGTATTATGCAAATGACATACAATACACAGAATTATGTTGGTTCCGGATGTTATGAATCGAGGGACGGTGGGCTTTCTGACTTTGGTAAAGAGGTTGTTGCTGAAATGAATAACTTAGGAATTTTATGCGATCTGTCTCATGTTGGCCCTAATACTACTCATGATGTGATAAAGCATTCAAAAAAACCGGTAGCATATTCACATGTATTACCTGTTGGAATCAATAAGCATCCAAGGAATAAATCAGATGATCAGCTTAAATTTATTGCCGATAACGGTGGATTTGTAGGTGTAACTATGTTCCCTCCGTTTCTAAAAAATGGAGGTGCTACAATAAATGATTATATTGAGGCCATTGAATATGTTATTGATATTGTAGGTGAAGACCACGTTGGAATTGGGTCTGATTTTACACAGGGACGTGATGTGGCTTTTTTTGATTTTATTACCCATGATAAAGGTTATGGGCGTAAGCTCGTTGACATGGGAGAGATTAATACGCACAGGTTAAAAGGATTAGAAACATTAGGTGACTATTCTAATTTGACAGCAGCTTTGATTCAATTCGGATGGTCTGAACAGCGCATACGCAAAATTATGGGTGAAAACTGGGTTAATTTGTTGAAAGAAGTATGGGGGAATTAAATTTTTCTATGATAATTATAAATATAGGATGAACATTAATTATGAGTACTCAAGAAAATACAGCATTAGATAGTAAATATTATGATACTTTGATCATTGGAGCGACCGTTTATGAAGGAACAGGAAAACCTGGAAAAATACAGAATGTAGGAATTATAAACGAAAAAATTGCATATATTGGAGATTTAGGAAATAACGCAGGTGTAATTATAGATGGACAGGGGATGGTTTTATCTCCTGGATTTATAGATGTTCATACACATGATGATTATGAAGTTTTTCTAAACCCGGATATGGACTATAAAGTTATGCAGGGTGTAACAAGCGTTATAATAGGTAACTGCGGATTTAGTATAGCTCCTTTTAGTACTCATAAAGATTATAAATTGATAGGAGTTAATTATGATAAAATGCCGAAATGGGAAAATTTTAAAGAATACATGAACTGTGTTGATACAAATCCTGCAAGTTTAAATGTTGGAGTTCTTGCAGGACATGGTACTTTTAGATATTATGCCATGAAAAACTCAAACCGAAAACCGACAATAGACGAAATGAAAGTGATGTCTAATCTGCTAGCAGAAGGGATTGAGGCCGGAATCATCGGTATGTCCTCAGGTATAGGTTATACTCCTGGAATTTATTCAGAATCTGAAGAAATGATTAATCTGATAAAATTAATGCAGAATACCGGTGCCTTGTATACTACTCATATGCGAAGTGAAGGTGCAGAATTACTGAAAGCTTTAAAAGAAACTATTGATGTTTGTGTTAAGTCTTCTGTCCATACACATATTTCTCATTTCAAAGCATTGGGTAGAGAGAATTGGAATAAAGCAGCAAAAGGTTTGCGTATGCTGGAAGAGGCAAATTCAAATGGACTTGATATTACAATTGATAGATATCCATACGATTCTGGATCTACGGAATTAGGTCAGATAATTAATACCTGGAAAGCTCTGTCAAATGATAAAGACTCAATGTTGAACTTGAAAGGATCAGATTTATTAATTGCTTCAGCAGATAAACATAAAAGCTGGGTAGGAAAAACTGTTCAGGACCTTGCCGGTTTATGGAATTTAACTGAAGAAGAAACGACTAATCAAATATTGAGGGATGAGAAGCCTATTGCAGTTATATTAAATGTAATGGATGATAAAAATCTTGTTACAATATTAAAAAACAAATTAACTATGATAGGTTCTGACGGTATTCCGACTCTGTCAGGTAATCCTCATCCAAGATTGTATGGTACTTTTCCAAGAGTCATAAGAGAATATGTTATTAAAAAACCTATATTGACTATGGAGGATGCTATCAATAAAATGACTTACAAGTCTGCCAAAAGATTTGGACTGATCAACAGAGGAATAATTAAAAAAGGAGCTTATGCTGATTTAGTACTGTTTGATCCTGACAAAATTGTAGATAAAAGTACTTTTGTTAACCCCAGGCAATACCCGGATGGAATATCAGACGTATTTGTTAATGGTTCCAGAGTTGTAAAAAACGGTATTCATACACATGCAAGAACAGGAAGTGTTTTGCGTAGAGGTTAATTAATCCTATGCGATTATTTTCACATGATCCAGAAAAATTTCTGGATCAAATGTATCAATTTTTGGATCCAGATCTCCATTAATCCTGATTATTTTACCATAAGCAAGTTTGCGAAGTTTTTCGTATTCGCTACGATCTACATCAAAATTAACAGTATAGTCATTCGAATTAAAAGAATGACCTGAAGCGCAGGTAACTATAAATCTTTTATATAATTTATTTACATCTACAAATTTAAGAGCTAGTGTAACATCCCTTTTATTCCATTTTTTTCCGGCTTTAACTATATTTTGATCATAGTCATCCATCATATCATTAAGCAGGTAGTAGCTGTCTGAAAAATTAACATTATCTTTTATTGTTTTTTTAGATAGTTTAAACTTATTATGGTTTATAGAACCTACTGCTGCTGTGAGTGAAAATAGAAATAATATAGAAACACAAATTACTACCTTTTTCTTAAATATCATAATTTACCTTAATTTAACATTTTATTGCAACAAATCATACTTATAAGTTCATTTTAAAAATTATCAACAATTATGATATTACTTTTTTTATCAGCTGTTTTTCAGTGGTGTTCCCATTACAGGTGTACCTTGTGGAGCTCCTGACATATATTGAGGAAGCAGGCTTTCTTTCGGCGCAATTGAATAGTGCGGAGTATTTGTAAAGCTAAGTGAAGCATTAACTCCCTGATTTGAGAAAACGCCGGAACCGTCGGTGTTTTTTCTGTTATTTATATAGTAGCTTAGGGTAAGCATCAGGCTACCGGGCAGTTCTCTGTTCAGGCTGATATTAAAGTCAGGTAACATTGAATTTTCAAAATCATATTCAATATATGTCTGACCGAAAGTTCTGTCATTAATTTTGAAATTCAGTCCAGTTTGAGCATATGAAGAATCACCGAATTGTCTCTGGAAATATGTTCCGCTTTCTATTTGAGACAGTTCACTTCCCATAGAGTAAGATGCTGCAGTGGTATTTGCTCTGGAGTAATACCAGTTTCCGAATATACCCCACCCATCAGCAAAATTGTAATTGGCCTGTACGTTGCTGGAGCTGAATGCATTGGCAACATCACCGCTTGCAAATTTGCCTGAATCAATCAGTAAGTTCAGCGTTAATTGTATATCTTCAGTTGGGTTAACTGTTAATATGGTTCCCAAATCCCCAAGGTGGTCCCAGCCTTTGTTTCTTGAAGAGGCTTCGTCGGTTTCGTCTGCAATCCTGTTTCTGTTTTTAGGATCTATAAGAAAATCAAAATAATTCTGCATTGATGCCCAAGTGTAGACATGAGATGAATTCCAGCCTCCTCTTCTTGTCTGTAATCTGTTTTCAATACCGAACCTTACAAAATTCTGAGTATCAATTCTGTCTACGTCATCAAAATAATAGATATGTTCCCTGTTTGTTGTAGGTGATAAAAATGTATAATTGATATAAGGTTGAATAACATGTCTGATTCCGTCCATATTCCAGTAAGCATTTTTTGCATCACTCCAGGAACGATACATTTTGGTATTGAGCTGTAATCCTACTTCAGGGATTAATCTGGCAACAGAGCCACCGTCGTCATCATAATTTACGATAGCTCCGGAATAATTAGATTCAGGTTTAGATGCAGTGATTAGCGCATCTACATCTGCATCATCAACAGCTCTTTTGGAACTGTTACTATAGGCAGTAAATCTGAATCCTCCCCTAGGCAGTACATTCAACCAGCCCAATTTCATGGGGTAATAGACAAAATGAACTGAATCAAATCTAGCAGAGCTGTAATCGTCTGGTTCAACATAATTATCGAAAACCGTATTGGTTTCTGCTGCTATTTCTGCTCTAGATTTTTTGAATTTTGTCCATCGCGTCTGCATGTATGACGCATTTGTTTCACTCTGATAATATATATTTCTCCAAATTTCCTGCCTTGGGATATTTAATTCCAGTTTAGGAAGCTCCTCCACTGCAGTAAAAAAATCATTTACTTTAGGATGTACGCTCAAACTTAAAGTACCCCACCTAAACTGCTGATTTAAATTTGCATAAGTGGAAGGTTGAGGATCTACTCTGAATACATCATCAAAAAAATCATTCAGAAAATAATAATCACTTAATGCTGCAAATCTTCCTCTGAAATCCATACTGTCAGTTATATGTGTTTTGTTTTTTACGTCTACATAGTACCTAAAATCATTTAGATTTTTAAACCGGCTGTTATCAGGTACTGCATAGTTTGCCCTGTCATCGTTTATTCCATATGCAAAAAGCTGCGATTCGGAATTGTCTGTGCTCATTCTGGTCCTGTTACCCAGACCCAACCCCCTAAACTGATAGTAGTCAATTAAATTTAACGTATCAATTTTTATACCGTCTCTGTCCAATACATTCCAGTAATTTGAAGTTTGAAGATAATATCCGTATTCTGTATTGCTACCCGTGCTTAACCGCCATTGTCCAACTTTACCAGGCGGCGGTTTGTAGATTACTGGCAGCCACATTACAGGTATTCCAGCAACATAAAATATATCATTATATGCCCATATATGATAATTATTAAGAGAAGTGGAGTTTGTATTATCACTGCTTCCCGGATTATCAAGAGATGTAGAGACTGAACCTGAAGCAGGAATTGCAACTAACTTACTGCTTTTTATACTGAAAATTGAGTTTCCATCGCCTGAACTTGGAAAAGTACTGAATGTCGCATTTTTAATTTCAAGTTTGCCGTTTTCATATCTTTTTGCTTCAGTTCCCTTAGTATACAAATTGCTTAATTTGGTATTGAATGAACCGAATTCAAAAACTCCGCTGTCTAAATTTCCGATAGTTCTCTTTCCTGACCAGGCCAGATTTTGTATTATCTCATCCACAATCAATAATTGCCGTCCTGTAGGCGTCATAGTTGTACCTACCACTTTGAATTTTATATAGGGGTTCTTCTGCAAGTCAACTAAATCCCAATATTCTACTTCTTTTCTAGCTCTATTAATCTGGAAAAACTTTACATTTCCTGAGAGTTCAATATTTTTATTTGTTTTGTTGATAACAGCTTTATCGGCATAGAGCAGCATATTGTCACGTCTGATAAAAAAATTACCTGTAGCTACTATGTTATCACCAATTAATTCAAAAGAGTTAGCTCTTGCATCAAATCCTGCAATATTCTGAGAATCTGCAGCCGTTACATCATAACAATGAAAAAATATCCAATACGCCAGGATATTACATAAATATATGATTATCCTTTTTTTTATTAACTTCATTTATAAACCATTGTTTTATTCCAAAACTACTTTTCTCAGTACTTCTCTTGATATAAACCAATACTCTCAGTTCACACTGTTACAGAAATTTGATATAAAACTTTCAATTTTGTGCAGTTGATTTTGAATGTTCTGAGGATATTTGGTAGTGAACTTAGAAGTATTTATTTAGGTACCCTGTGATACTGCCTGTTTATATTTGATTATTCCATCTGCAATATAAGATGCCAGTTTTTTCTGGTAGTTGTATGAATTTAGACGAATTTCTTCGGAAGTAGATGAAAGAAAGCCTGTTTCAATTAATACAGACGGAACCTTGGATAAGCGAAGAACTGCAAATCTTGCATGTTTCACTCCTCTGTCAGGACTGCCTGTCCTGAGTAGGCTTTTCTGAATTTCATATCCTAATCTAGCACTATTTACTGCGTATAAATCGCCATTTTGTCTTTTATAGGAAGAAGCTCTGATTGAAGAAGTTGAAGGAGTTCCTGCAGGAGGATAAATATATGTTTCTATGCCTTTCACATTACTTGCAGCTGAATTGCAGTGTATTGAAATAAAAATGTCAGCATTATAATATGAAGCTAAAGCAGGCCTTGCATTTAGTGATTTGTATACATCTCTGTTTCTTGTTATTATTACTTTAAAACCATTAACTGATAATATATCTGCAAGTTTTTTTGCTATTTTTAAAGTGATATCCTTTTCTTTAACTATTCTTCCTTTGGCACCTCTGTCCTTACCGCCGTGTCCAGGATCAATAATTACCGTTTTAACATTTTGTTTTTTAAGAGCTTTGCTTCTTAAGATCGGTTCAATAATATACTGGAAATCTTTTATGTTTATTATCGGTTGTCCTGAGATATAAGCTGGGGCATAAAGATAATATACAATAGTATTATTAATTTCCCCTTTTTTACTGTTATAAGTAAATTTCAGATTTGAGTATCTGCTTGTGAGATTTGCATATTTTTTATTTGTAGACAGGTTCATTCCGTAATATCTAGCAATGTCTTTGAGATATACATATTTTTTTCCGTTGAACCACGTTGTTTTTAAGTCCAATGCATTTAAAGAACAGAGGAAAAACAGAGGCATTATAATGAAAACTGCTAGGTAAGGCTTTTTCATGATATTTTATATTTAATCCTTATCTTTCATATTTTTCTTTAGTAATGCGATAGGAATACATTAAAGCACTCGCGATCATCAGTAATGATCCTGCAAATTCCACATATTGGATATGTTTTATTAACGCAAAAATGACAATCACTAAACCCGCTATGAAAAGAAAAAGATATATGTTTCTCTTAAATTTGTTATTATTGGTATCTAATTTATATATGGTTAGCATGCAAAATCCTGTTATTTAGATTATTTCAAAAAAGTTGAATTGTTAATTCACTAACAAAAAGATTAAAGTAGAAAAGGATTCTATTTCAATACTTTTTTTATATTAATTGAAAGAAAAAACAGACTTTTTTGAATGTGAGAATTAGAGAAATAAACCCATTAATCCTGTATGATATTTATAGTCAACATATAGTGATAAAATATAGAAGTTGAATCACGTAAAAATCAAAAATTTAGATGTCGCTACATATGAAGAGTTATATTACCTTGAGTACTTTTTTAAAACAGAATGCAAGAAAACCAGAGGGGGGAAAAGCAAAGAAGTTTCTTTTTTTTAAGAATATTTTAAAATTTCTTGTACGAAAACATAACTATTGAGGTTATTTAATCTGAAATATTCATATAGAATGATGATGCTCATATTAACGGTTCGGAATGGTCATGCAAAAGCTTGATAAAAACTTTGCCCTCCATTAGTTTTTAATGGAAAATATTTAGGCGGATTGGTATTAATCAATTTTGAAAGACATTTTCCAGAAATATTTTTTTCCGTTTTAATATTTTCTCTTCATCGGTAAGCAGTGTAAGATGTGTAGCGTTTTCAATTAATAATAATTCTGAATTAAGGATACGTTTTTTTAGATATTTTCCATGTTCAATTGGAACATCACTGTCTTTAGTGCCATGTATTATTAATGTCGGAATTTTAATTTTATCAAAAGGTAATTCATTTAGATGTTTAAAAACCTTTATATCGTTTCTATATCCTTTTCTATTGAAACTAAATGGTTGTGTGGCCTGTAATATTGAACTATAGATCGAATCAGCTTTGTATCTATCCTGGACTAGATGATTTGTAGTTTTATCTATCTCTTTTTTCGATAGTGTGCTGAGGCGTGAAATTAACATTTTCAGAGGAATACGTAAATTGGAAGAATAGAACAATCCAATAAACCATTGACCAAAATCAGTTAAAAAAACAGAATCAGTTATACTCATAAATATATCATCCGCCGTAATTTTCATCCTGTGCGCTACTGGTGAATCCAGAATTAAGGCATTTGATCTATCAGGATATTTTAACACGAAATTGATCCCGAAAGGTGCTCCGCATGAGAAGGCTGATATAATGACTTTCTTAATATTCAATGCATCAAGTAATGCTGCTAATACTTCAGTCTGGTCATCAACAGATCTATTATTCAGTAAAGGTGTACCTAAATAACCGGGACGAGACCATGAAAGAAATTTATATTTGGATTTACTGAGGCCGTAAAAAATATAATCACATTGATGGAAATTACCCGGAGCACCATGAACTGCAGCAATGACCTCCTCTCCTCGACCAGATAAAGAGTATTCTATCGGACCTTTGAGCGTTTCAATTATTTTACTTTTTTTATGTAATTGAGCCAGATTATGTTTTTTCCAGTAAAAAAAATTTAATTTATAACGTATTGGAAGTCTTTTTAACATATTAAGGTCCTGCTTTTCATGAGTATCTTCTTGTATATTATAATATATGCTGGCTTCATATATAAATACTCAATAGAAATTTTAATTTAAAAACAGACTGTAAACAGGATTATCCTTTTCTCTATGATAGCGATAGTTTATCTGTTTTAAAAATTTATTAAATAAAATTTGTTCTTCAGGAGGGATTTGTATCCCCAAGAAGACTCTTCCGTAATCAGTGCCGTGATTTCTGTAATGAAACATTGTAATATTCCAGTTATCTTTCATCTGGTTTAGAAAATCTGCAAGTGCGCCTGAGCGTTCAGGAAACTGAAATCTGAAAATTTCTTCATTCATTTCTTTTGTCAAATGTCCACCTACCATATGCCTGGCATGCAGTTTAGCCAGTTCATTATCAGACAGGTCAATTACTGAATAGTGATCTTCTTTAATATTGTTTATTATGTTTTCCTTATGAGTAATATCAGACAGCTGTAAGCCAACAAATATGTTTGCTTTTTCATTATCAGAATACCTGTAATTGAATTCAGTGATGTTATAATTGGCCAGAGTTTTACAGAAACTTTTAAAACTGCCAGGTTCCTCTTTTATTGTGACTGCAAAAAGAGCCTCTTTGTTTTCTCCTAAATCTGCTCTTTCTGAAATAAGCCTTAACCTGTCGAAATTTACATTTGCTCCGGTTTCAATCGCAAGCAGATTCTTGTCTGTGATTTTATATTTTTCTATATATTTTTTTAATCCTGCTATGCTTAATGCTCCTGCAGGTTCAGCAATTGATCTATTATCATTAAAGAGATCTTTTATTGCTGCGCATATTTCATCTGTTTTAACAGTTATTACTTCATCAACATATTTTTTTGCAATTTTATATGGTTCCTTACCTATCTGTTTAACAGCCACGCCATCTGCAAATATACCTACACTATCTAATATTACTCTTCTGTTTTTTTTCAAAGCTTGGTATAAACAGGCTGAATCTTCTGATTCAACCCCTATTATTTTTACTTCAGGCCATAGATATTTGATATAATATGCGATCCCGGAAATTAAACCGCCGCCGCCGACAGGAATAAAGATAGCTTCAGGAGGTATGCTCACCTGCCTTGCTATTTCCATACCGATTGTCCCCTGACCAGCAATTACATCTTTATCATCATATGGATGTATAAAAACATATTTATGTTCTTTTTGAAGTTTGCATGCGTAATCGTAGGCTTCATCAAAATTATCACCGAAAAGCTCTACATTTGCACCATAGGATCTCACAGCATCAACTTTAATTTCAGGAGTTGTTTTAGGCATTACAATTGTAGCTTTAATCTTTTTTTTCATAGCCGCCAACGCAACGCCCTGCGCATGATTGCCTGCTGAAGCGGCAATAACTCCTTTCTCTTTATCTGTATCGGATAATTTATCAATTTTATTATATGCACCCCTGATTTTAAAAGAGTGAACAGGCTGAAGGTCTTCCCTTTTTACATAAATATTATTACTGTATTGATCGCTTAAAAGTTCCATGTGGTTTATAGGTGTCTCAATAGCAAGATCATATATTCTGGCATCAAGAATTTTTTTTATGTAATTTGTGAACATAATAATACCGTTTTTAAAGTAATTAATAAAGAGCTTAGTCTGTTTTTATAATATTGATTAAGTCTGTTTTTATTGTTTCCAGAGCTAGGAAATCAATACAGCTTTCGAGTGTAGCTATAGGTGAAATCAGTAATTTACAATTGATACTGTTATTCAGTATAGTTGATTTTGTTTTTGTGCCTACTGCCACTACAGTTTTTCCTTCTAGAGAATTAATTCCCCAGTTTTTAATAAATGATTTAACAGCAGATGAGCTGGCAAAAACTGCAAAGTCAAACTCAGGTTTATCGTTATAGCTGACGTATTCGTTTTTATATAATATTTTATCTGTTATTTTTATCCAGTTTTTTTTCATATGCTCAGTTATTTCACCTGAGGCTATATCTGAACGCAGTCTTAAAACTTTATCTGTTTTAGTTATAAATCTTTGATAACATTGAATAATCCCTTCACTGCCGAAATTGTTTTCTGCAATAGCATCAGGTGTAATATTATACTGTTTAAGGTATTCAGCAGATCCTTTCCCGCAGACGAATATTTTAGGCAGTTTTCTAAAATCATATGAATTTTCTATTATAAACTCCATAAAAATTTTTATGGAAGTAGGAGATGTAATAATTAGCCAGTCTGAATTCTCTACATGGTTTATCAAATTTTCAGTTTTTTGTATTGAGTTTGTTATCATAGGACGTCCAATTGGAAGTCCTCCGAAATTATGAATATACTCAGAAGCTTTGTCTAGCAAAGTTTCACTGCATGTTAAGAGAATTTTTCTATGCCTGAATACACCGTAATGTTTAAAAAGGTTTACCTTGTCAGCTCTGTCACCTACAATAATTAACCCGGCTTCTGTTGTTTTATCGTGATGTTTCAGATCAGCTACTATACTGCCTATTGTTGACAATAGTATATTCTGTTTGTCCATGCCTGCTTCAAAAACTATGGATAGAGGCTTTGATTTTGAGAAATTGTTATTCAGAAGATAGTCAATCAACACTTCTATCTGTGATACACACATAAAGAAGACAAATGGGAAATCATGAAGTTCATCTTCTGATAACCCTACAGCATGTTTACTTTTTTTAATTCTCAGAGTGGCTACTTTAAATCCTCTTGACAGTCCTCTTGTTGTAAGAATGAGTCCTGTTGTAGATGTTGCTGCCGACATACTTGATATTCCGGGAATAACCCTAAATGGGATATGGTGTTTTTCAAGTAATTTGGTTTCTTCTGTTATTCTTGCAAAAATACCGGGATCTCCGCCTTTTAATCTAACAACTTTTTTACCCTGCCTGGCATAATCTATCAGAGCATTATTTATGTATTCTTGTGTAGTACTATCCTTGTATTCACGTTTGCCTACATAAATACTTTCTGCCAAAGGAGGTATAAAACTTAATAATTTATAGTCAATAAGAGCATCATGTAGGCATATATCACAATTTTTTAATGCCTCGATTGTTGCAAGAGATGCAAGTTTATAAGATCCAGGTCCTGCACCGGCAATAACTACTTCCTTGAAAAAATATTGTTTTAAAAAGTTCAATAAAGTATTTCCTGCTGTAT
The DNA here is from genome assembly GCA_036011305.1 of Victivallales bacterium. Lineage (GTDB taxonomy): Bacteria > Verrucomicrobiota > Lentisphaeria > Victivallales > GWF2-38-69 > DASCNA01. The sequence continues at coordinate 2,147 of DASCNA010000068.1, read as the reverse complement.
ATGTTACTGCTAGATAGCCCTGAGCTTCTGGTGTCATCAGTTCTTCTAAAGGAATATATTCTGCAATACGTTTTGACAGGTTTAATCTGTGCAGAGCGGCTGCGGCTGTTATAATGATATCATATTTCCTGTCATCAAGCTGTTTAATTCTTTCTTCTATATTTCCTCTGATGGGCTTAATTACTGCATTTGGCCATCTTTTTAAAGCATAGGCTTCTCTCCGATAGCTGCTTATGCCGATAACAGGATCGTTTTTCTGTAATACTTCTTTTGAATTTACTACAGTGACATCACGTCTGTCTTCATTCCAGGGGAGCCAAAACCAGTCTAAACCTTCACTAATTGGATAAGGGATATCTTTGGCACTATGGACAGCCATATCCAACTTTTCTCTTAGCAGGGCATCATCCAGATCTTCAGTAAAAAAGTTATCTGATGTGTTTTGAAGATTGGTTTTTTTGTCTCTGTCTCCAGGTGTTTCCAAATATTTAAATTCTATATTTATAAATGGAAAGAGCGACTCAAGTTTATCTTTTGCAAATTTAGACTGAAGTTTTGATAAATTGCTGCCTCTGGCTCCAGTTTTTAAAGTTATTGAAGATTTTTTCATAACTGTTTTGATTTTCCTTAAAGATTTTTTCACAAATATCTATGATAGTTTCTATTGAGCAGATATTTTTTCTATACCAGTATTTCAAATCATCTATATTAATAGTATTATCGCTAAAATCCTGAGATATATTTCTGGGAATCCCCAAATCAATAGCTTTAATAAGATTATTAAAACTGTTCTTTTTTGTTATAATAGGTGAATCTGAAGAAACTGCAGAAATTAATATATCAACTTTATTGCTATATTCATTCAAATCAGTAATTTTAAATAAAGTAATATCATCTTCAGAAGGTTTTCTGCTGTGATAAAACCAGAGTATATTCGCATTTGCCTGTTTTAACTTATTAATAATCAGCTTCCCGATATTTCCTGTTCCAATTACTGCAATGTTTAATTGTTTAGGCTGGCTTAAATATTCATTAATATATAAAATTGTCAGATCTTCAATTTCTTTGGGCTTAATGATCGAAGCAGTGTTATTTCTTATTTTTTTTGCAATAGCCAGTGATGCATCAATACAGTTTTTAAGCATTGAACCTGCAATATTAAGTTCATCTGAATTATCAATAGCCTGCTTAATCTGGTATGTTATATGGTTTTCTCCAATTAACTGCGAATAAATGCCCGCAGCTAAAAACGACAGATGTCTGAATGCTTCTGTGCTGTATTTTACATAGTATTTTGATTCATCAAGGCTGTCAAAGTTTAATATTTTCAAGACAAGTTTTTTTGTAATCTCATCGGTAGAAGCGATGGCTATTAATTCAACCCTGTTACAGGTGTTAATCAACATAAATTCATGAATACCTAAAATATTATTTAACATATCTTTTATTATGCTGTTATTGCATAAATTATGAAAAAACTCTCTTTTATTTGTGCTTAAACATCTATGGTCAGTCCCAATAACCATCAAGTCAATTTCTCTAATTTTCCTGTTATGTTTTTTCAGGTGATTTTTTATGTGCTTAGTATATGAACATGATTTCCCACCGGAAGCTATCGATACAGTCACTCCTTCATTGTGAAATGAAGCCGGAGTTATAAATGTACCTTTTTTCCAGTTTACATCTACTGCACAGCATAGAATATTATGTTTATGGCAGGCGTCAAGTATTTTATCGTTTAAAGCTCTGTCATTAGTAGAAGCATAAACAAGAAAAAATCCCAGGATATCATCCAAGTAAAAATTACGGTTTATCAAATTAATAGCTCCGCTGTCTCCTAGCTCTTTAATTTTTTGTGAAGGTTTTGTGCAGATTACAGTAATATCGGATCCAGAGTCCAGTAACTTATCTATTTTTCTGGAAGCTACCTTTCCTCCTCCTACAATCAGACATTTTCTTCCTCCGAGCTGAAGGTTGATTGGAAAAGTTTTTAAGTTGCTATTATCCATTTTACTTAAGTCTAAAGTTAATAATTAAATTTATGAAAACAGAATATTTACAGTGCCTATTATATATATAAAATCAAATTTTTAATAATTTTTTATGTATCAATAAAAAATATTTTTAATCAAAAACTATATAATCAT
>DASCNA010000067.1:0-1922 GCA_036011305.1 Victivallales bacterium | reverse complement strand
TCCTTTTAAGATTGATGATTATCCAAAAAATTTAACTATTTTATTCGGGAATAATGGAGGTAATGACGGTTTTACTTATAACTGCAATACAATTTGTTGCGATTTAAGCAGTTGGACAAGTACATATGACATACCTACTCATAAAAACCTAAAAGCCTCTAAAGATAGAATCAGACATATTCTATCTCACGAGTATACACATATTCTTACACACCTTTGGTTACAACAACATCCTTATAATGCAAACACGCCACTAAAAATGGCTTTATTTGAATGTTGGTTTGAATGACTAGGGAATTACTACTCATTTTCCTCAAGCTGGTATTCTTCTCCCAAAGAATTATCCCCTAAAGCCTTTAAAATTTTAAAACAACTTGAACCTGTATTTGTAAACAGGATAATTGAACTGTCAAAAACGACAAACACGAAAAAAGCAAAACAGCTTATGAAAGGGCTTTCAGATGCACCCTTTACAAAAAAGTGGGGAGCTGTCACAGTCGCGCTATGGTTAAGACTTGAAACTAAAGGCAATAATAAAAAACTTACTCCATGGATAGAAAAAGGTCCAGAAGGAATTCTCCTCCTTGCCCAAAAATATCTTCCTCCAAAAGAAAAAGAAAAACTATTTAAAAATAAAAATATGATAACCGATCACGCGCTAAACGCGCACCACTGAATTTTATGTTAGCTGGATAAATATAATGTCGAGCTCAAATAAAACACACCGTATTGTAGTAGTTGGTGCAGGTGTAAGATGTTCAAACTTAACTAAACAGATTTCTTGCTCTGAATTCCCGGCAGAAATAGTTGCGGTTGCCGAACCAAATAAATACCAAATAAATACCAAATAAATACCAAATAAATACCAAATAAATACCAAATAAATACCAAATAAATACCAAATAAATACCAAATAAATACCAAATAAATACCGAAGAAATGCCTTGGCTCAAGAATATAGTTTATCTAGCGATTCGCAATTTATGTCTTACAAGAATCTTTTAGTAAGTTCAATAAAATATGATGCTGCTATTATTGCAACTATGGATAATAAACATACAGATCCGATTATTTCCTTTCTCAGAAAAGGTTGTCATATTCTAGTTGAAAAACCTTTAACAGACAAATTTCATGACGGTCTTAAAATATTAAGAGAACAAAAGAAAAGCAATCATATATTGTCTGTATGTCATACTCTTAGATACATGGACGCTTTTCGTCATCTGTTATCCTTTATAAAAATTAATATTTTAAAGTGAATAACAAAATTTAATGCCTAAAAGGATACACGGCTAGATGGTGCAGATTTTATCATTGCAGTTGAATAGAAAGTTACTTTTCAGTTTCTGCATCTTCAAAAGTAAATAAAATGAACATTTTATAGGCTAAATGTTATCGGCTAAGTCCAAGGCCAAAACCCCTCAAAACAGCTAGAACTTGTATTAGCCATTGGTCCCGTGGTGCAGTCCGTAGCATTAACAGGCCATCCCATGAAATTGCCATGCCCATAAGCGCAACCCTCTGAGGTTGGAGAAGTTCCTGAATAGCACCAATAGGATTTAGTTCCTGCTATAGTTCCGTCACCGCAATTTGCAGTTTCAGATTCTCCTATCATGCAGTAATCAGTCCCTTCTCCGCTTCCCGTGCCTCTAGCATCAGATCCATCCCCGCAGCCAGCATTTGGCATATCTCTTGGCCCTATAACATTTAAAGATGGGGGTTGATAAATTAGTTTTTTTTTATCGCTCATAAATATATTTTATAATATAAATCATTTAATTTATCCCCCCCAAAAAAACAAATACATTGACAATTTAGTTTTATATAAAACATACTTACAGGAATTATATATGAGCTGGAAGGATTCACTTGAAAAAGCATATGTTTTACACTTTCTAGAATACGATACTTCTCTGTATTAT
>DASCNA010000066.1:0-71834 GCA_036011305.1 Victivallales bacterium | reverse complement strand
CGCTTTAGGTGAAATTAACGATTTATCTGAAAGCATTAAGGACATGGGAAAAGAACTGATTTTATATACTAAAAACTTAGAGCAGGAAGTAACAAATAGAAATATAATTGAAACAGAACTTAAAATAGCCGGTGAACTTCAAAACTCCATTCTCCCTAAAATTACCGATGAATTTATAAGAGAAGAATTTGAACTGTATGCTAAATTAATACCTGCAAAAAACATGTCAGGAGATTTCTACGATTTCTTCTATTTAAATGAGAATATGCTTGGACTTGTTTTAGCTGATGTTTCAGGGAAAGGAATTACTGCCGCTTTTTATATGAGTATGGCTAAGGCAATTATAAAAAATGTTTGTTTTACTACAGGTGTTACAGATCCAGGAACAGCACTTGAAGAAGCAAATAAAATATTGTGTAAAAATAATGAATCCTGTATGTTTCTCACAATATATTTAGTATTTTACAATGTCAAATCCGGTGTACTTACTTATGCTAATGGCGGACACCACGAATACATATTAGCTACACATGATAATAATATAACTGCCTCTGGGATCTTAAATAATTCATTAATCGGAATTAATAACAGTGCAAAATACAAAACGGCAAAAGCCAAACTGGAATCTGGGGATACATTTGCATTGTTCACAGATGGAATAATAGAGGCTCCTGACCAGAACAATATTGAATACGGCTTGGACAAGGTTGTACAACAGTTCACTTTACAGAATAACACCAGTCTCAAAAATCTTGGAGAAACTCTTATCAGCAGTGTACTCGAATATCAATCTGGAAACAGGTTTGATGACATTACTCTGCTTATGCTGAAAAGAAAATAATCAGCTAAAGGCTTAAACTATTACTTGTATCTAAATGTTCTATTGAGCCCCACAAATCAAGCTCCCAAACTCCCCTATTAAGTGAAAAGATATTAATAGAAGAATTATATAAAGAAAATTTTCTTTTTACATTCAACTTTAAACCTATAACTTTATACAGGAAACATTCAAGTACACCGCCATGAATTATTAGTAAAATTGTTTTAAAAGATGTATTTTCTGCAATATGATTAATGCAATCGTAAACTCTTTCAGAAAAAATGTTTAAGCTTTCTCCATTAGGTATTTCATATTCAGGATTACGTGAATATAATTTTTCTCTTATTTCAGGATATAAACTTTGAAGTTCAGAAAAGGCTACTCCTTCAAGTAAACCATACTTTCTTTCTCGCAAGCAACTAACAGGAGTTATTTTTAAGTTTAGATGCTCATTAATAATCGCAGCTGTCTGCATTGTACGTCCAAGATCACTTGAATAAATTTCACCAATGTTCAATTCAGTTAATCTTTCTCCTGTCTTATCAGCCTGCAATATTCCATCTTTAGTTAAAGAGGAATCTGAATGTCCATGGATTCGACCTTCTGTATTCCATATGGTTTCTCCATGGCGAACTAAAATTACTTTTACTGCTCTGCACATAGTTAAATATATCTTTTACTAATATTAAATATTATCAATTTCAAACCAGTATATTGCTTTTTCCGGACAGCTACCTATACATATGCCGCATGCATTACAAAACTTATATGAAAATCTTATTTCCCCGGGATGACAGGGAACATCCATACTTAAACAATATTTTATACATTTGGCACAACAGTTATTAAACGACATAAATATTGCATTGGCAGGACAGATTTCAATACACTTTCTGCATTTTCTGCACTTCTCAATATCTAACACAGGATATTTATTTTTCTTATTGATTTCCACTTTAAAAAGAATTTAATGACTGACATTATCGATATTACGCAAATTTTATCACCTAGCTTTTCTCATAAATTTGGCTTTTGCTTTTGCCATGATTGAATTATTACAGATAAGCTCTGATTCAGTATAAAACAAAAATTTATGGTCTTCTACAATTTTACCATACGCCTTAAGAGGAGCATCAAACGGTATGGATTGTATAAATCTAATTGTCATTTCTGCTGTTACAGCTTCTATGTTATGATGAAAAAGACAATGAACCATTGCTGAATCCAGTAATGCTGAAATTACACCTCCATGCAGAATCCCATTATATCCCTGAAGAGTTTTATTCCCTTTGAAACCTGTATACACTCTTCCATCATCTAAAAGCCTATAATCAAGCCCTAAACTCCAGGGGTTATTATCACCGCATAACAGACAGTTATAATGACCATATTTTATACTATTTTTCATATTCATATATTCACCTGGAAGCTAAAGCTTAAAATTATCAGTTATTAATATCGATCATAATTTTCTTGAACGATTACTCCACAGATAACTTATTTTTGATAACTAATGACATCCATATTGATGTCCATGTCCGTTACAGGTGGAGTTTTCTGTAATCTCTATAAGTTTATTCTTTTTAAACAACTCAATATGCTCTTTCAGTGTACTATTTTTAGAAGCACTGAAGACCTTTATTCCTAAAGCACTTAATTTCATAAGAGCTCTTGCTCCCAAATCTCCTACAACAACTGCATCTACTGTAGCATTATTCAATGCCTGTAATGGATTACATGCTCCGTGGGCGTGATGCTGATTATTATTGTCAACAATTTTAATCCCATCATTTTTAGTGTTGAAAATAACAAATTTTTCAGCTGAACCAAAATGTCCGTACGGAACTGCTTCCATATAATCGTCTTTACTTTCCATCGGGAAACAAATGTTCATTTTTTACCTCCATTATTAAATATTGGACATGACTTTTCCTTTTTTATACACTCAGCTGACCCCCAATCATGGCAACACTGTTTACACTTTGAAAACTCTTTCTCTGCAATAACAGTATTACCTGAATTTTCAATTATCAGAACTTTTTGATTTATTATTGCATCAGCAATTTTTTTCCTTGCCGATTTTACTAAATTACTGAACGTCTGCCTTGAAATACCCATAATTTTTCCAGCTTTATCATGATAAATACTTTCAAGGTCTGCAAATTTTACTGCCTGAAGTTCATCTAATGTCAAAGCAACTTTTTCAAGCTGTTTCATTGGTACGCGTTTTGGACCAAAGCAGTAACCTTCAGTTTCAATATCAAGATATATTTTTCTACATTTTAAAGGTCTTGCCATTATTTAAATTTCCCATATTAAACAAATCTATCATCCGATCTTTTGTCACCTATTTGTGTTCTATTTAAATTAATCCAACCTGATGCGGCATCAGGTATAGAATCAACATTTTTTATATATGGCTTTATATCAATTAATGGAGTGCCGTTTAAAACGTCAGCACCATTGACTGTTATTTTATTGCCATCAATACCTATCAGCTTAACAGCGGATAGCCCAATATGGTTAGGTCTCTGTGGTGACCTTGTAGCAAAAATACCTCTTTCAACTGTGTCCATAAATGGAACAACCTTTAATTTTTCAACGTTAGCTTTATGAAGCATATAAATTAAAATAATATGCGAAAAACCTATTAAATCAGTTAAGCCTTCAATGTATTCCTCATTAATCTCAATATGAGAAGTTACATTTGATGCGCCATTTGGCTGAATAGGCATATTCATCAGTTTTTCATAGGAAGTATTGATTATTCCAATAGGTTTTATTTCAAACATTCATTTCACCTTTTTTATTGAATATAACTTTATATATTATTAGCATATGCCAATAATTATACAAGTTTTATTTTAAATAAAAAAATGATTTTATAAAAAAAAACGATACCAGAATTATGATCCAGGTATCGCAGTAAATTACAAAGTAATCAACTTATTTATATTTTTGCAATATAAGAGCAGCATTATGACCGCCAAAAGCAAGATTTGAGTTTAAAGCTATATCCACCTTAGCTTCCCTGGCAGTGTTAGGGGTATAATCTAAATCACAGTCAGGATCTTTAGTTGTATAGTTAATAGTAGGAGGAATAACATTTTCCTGGAGTGTTTTTACACAACTAATAGTTTCGATTGCTCCGCTTGCACCCAAATTATGGCCAATAGTTCCTTTGATACTGCTAATCGGTATATTATACGCATTTTCACCAAAGACACTTTTAATTGCTAATGTTTCAAATTTATCATTTAGAGGCGTACTTGTTCCATGGGCATTAATATAATCAACATCACATCCCTCTATTCCTGCATGCTTCAATGCCATACTCATTGCATCTGCCAATCCTGCGCCGCCCGGCGCTGGAGCAGTTATGTGATACGCATCAGCAGTAAGTCCGTATCCAGTAATTTCAGCCAAAATATTAGCGCCGCGTTTCAGAGCATGTTCGAGTTCTTCCAATACCAGGACACCTGCCCCTTCTCCAATAACAAAACCTTCTCTGTCAGCATCAAAAGGCCTGCTTGCTGTTAATGGGTCATCATTACGCTGGGACATTGCTTTCATAGAACAAAAACCGGCATAACTTAATGGTGAAATACCTGTTTCTGATCCGCCTGTTATCATTACGTCTGCATCCCCTCGCTTAATCATCCAGAATGATTCACCGATAGAATGTGTAGAAGATGCACATGCTGTTACTATGCTTAAATTCGGTCCTTTTGCTCCATAACGTATAGCTAAATTGCCGGAAGCCAGGTTGATTAACATCATCGGCACAAAAAATGGAGAAACTTTTCCAGGTCCTTTTTGATTAAGAACTGCATCCTGAGCTTCAATAGTGCTTATGCCACCAATACCGCTACTTACAAGCACACCAACACGCTTAGGATTAAATCCATCCAAATCATTTGTAATCCCTGCTGAAGTTAATGCTTCATCACCTGCAGCAATTGCAAACTGACAGAATCTATCTAACCTTCTGGCTTCTTTTATGGACATATATTCACTAATATCAAAATCTTTAACGTGTCCCCCTATTTGTGTTCTAAATTCTGATGTATCAAATGTCTTAACTTTAGTAATACCACAGCGACCATTAACTACCGAAGCCCAAAATTCATTTACATTATTACCGACACATGTAACAGCACCGGTACCTGTAATGACAACTCTCTTATTCATTTATAGAACCTCCATATGTTCAAATTTCATTAATATTAATTTCTGTTATCAGATTTATAAAACAATACTTTATTTTACAAATAAGATATTTAGCTGCAACAGTAAAATAAAAAAAAATTATAACAGATATTACAATGGCTAATACAGCGGTTCGAAAGAAAATATTTAAATCACCCCTCATTAGGATTAAAAATATATATCATATAAAAAAAAGTGTAAATTACTCCAATAAAATCTACTGTAATCCATAAGGTCAGATCGATAAAAGGAGTGTAATTTGGAAGAAATAAAATAATTAAAATCAGAAATACTATTAAGGATATATAATAAAATAATTTTCTTTTTATTTTTTTATGGCGATAACCTTTAAACAGACCTTTCATAGTCATTATAAATAGTATACATAAAATAATGGTCAATACACACCATAAGGTATATGCAGGATTGGTAATATTATGGACGGTTAACGAGATATATTTTTTACCAACCCCGAACTGCCCAAATACATTAAAGACAGTATTCAATAAAAAACACAATATGCATAATATTGACAAAGTACATATAACAGTTTTCTCTTTTTTTGAATAGATCATTTTTTAACGCTGAAATATGATAAAAATAGATTTAAGTAAATAATACATATCTACATTATAGTTTATTTGTAGCCAAGTTATTAATATTAAAAATATTCACTATTCATTAGATTTAAAAATATGAATCAAAAAGAATATAAAGTAGGATGCACCTAAAAAATTTATGATCATCCATAGGCTTATAGAGCGGAAAACAAGATAATTGGGATAATAAAGAATAAAATATATTAACAAAATTAGTAAAGAAACATAATAAAATAATTTTCTTTGTGCTGTTTTAAATCTATAACCTTTAATCAAACCTTTTATTGTCAGAATAAATAATATGACTAAGGAGATACTCAATATCCAACATAAAGCATAAAGAGGGTTACTAAAAGAATATATATAATCATCGAGATAACGATCCGAATGTTCAGACACTGCAACTATATTCAAAATAGTAAATAGGAAAAAAATAACTATACTTACAACAGATAGTATGGTTATAATAATTTTATTTTTGCTTGAATAAATCACTTTGAAATAAGTTATCTCAATATAAGATATATAGCTTTTGCTATATTTAATTATATATCCCTAAATTGTAAAATGTCAACTTTCGTCTGTAATATCAATACAAATGGAAAAACTATATTTTTTACCATTATGTTCAACTAGTCTGGACCTTGACTCCAAAAGTCTAATTCCTCCATCAGGCCTTATAATTCTATAATGTCGAACAGGAGGCATATCCGCTGATAAGAACTTTTGCTCCTTCTCTCTATCATCAGGATGAATACATGTATTAATTATAAAATCCACACCTCCTTTATAAACCAGCTCATTTGAATAACCGAAAATGATTTCACGTGCTTTGTTCAGATATAAATATTCATTATAATTTTCAGTTATTGCAATACCCTCTGATATTGAATCAATCTGCATTTCCAGTAATTCTCTTTTAATTTCTGATTTTTTTCTTTCAGTTATATCTACAAATGTACCAATTAAACCTGTAATTTTTCGATCACAGTCATATATAGGATATTTTGAAATTAATCCCCATTTTTTTTTCCTTGAACCTGGAATGATTCTTTCAATATTTATTATACTTTTGCCTGTTCTTAAAATTTCAAAATCTTCTTTACTATTAAATTCTGCTTCCGTTTTTGGGAAAAAATTAATATCATCCTGCAATTTGACATTATAATTTTTATTTAATGAAATATTTTCTAAAAATGCTTCATTGGCAATGACATATTTCAAAGTTAAATCTTTTATGTAAAACATAACCTGCAATGAAGATAGAAGTGATTTTATCATAAAAGTAGCCTGCCATAACTCATTTTGCTGATTTTTAAGTTCTTCTATCAGTTTATTTGTATAATTTATGTGTCCAGTCCTGTTAGGCTGGGATAGTGCATTCCAGGATTCCTCAAATAAACTAATATTTTGATCTGATTTAGGATATTCAGGTTTTAAATCAGAAATTTTATTAACAGGCTCATTAAGAATTTCAGCAATATGTCTAATCTTTGTTTCACCAGGATTTCTTATTCCCCTTTTCCATGACCAGAAAGTACCTCTTGCAATTCCAAGTTCACTGCATAGTCTGTTCAATGTATACTTATGCTCTTTTCTAAACTTCTCTATTTTATCGTAAAATACTTTCATATAAACCTATTTGTAGACTTTTAATGCATTTTTGTGAACATTATATGTCATCTTTATTATAACATAGATATTTAGAATTGTAACTATGTTTCAATTAGTAAATATTAGATATGTCAACAGTTTAACAATAATTTAAAATAGGTGATATGATGAATAGACTAATACCTTTAGAAAATATAATTGTCATAGATTTTACTCAGGCATTTTCCGGTCCTTTTGCAACAATGATGATGGCAGATAACGGTGCAAGAGTTATAAAAATAGAACAAACAGGTAAGGGAGATATGCTAAGAGATGCAGGTCCATTCGACAAAAATCATAATTCATTATATTTTTCTTCAGGTAATAGAGGTAAAGAAAGTATTGAATTAAATCTTAAAAACAATAAAGATATAAAATTAGTTAAATCCATTATCAAAAAAGCTGACATACTAGCCGAAAATTTTAGACCAGGCGTCTTGGATAAGTTGGGTTTGTCATATGAAGAAGTAAGAAGCATTAATCCTGACATTATTTATACGTCTGTCTCTGGATTCGGTCACTCTGGTCCTAAGAAAAATGATCCAGGCTTTGATATGATTGCACAGGGGTTTTCAGGAATAATGAGTCTTAATGGTGAAGTAGGCACCAAATCCTTACGTATAGGCCTTTCAATTGGAGACATAATTGGAGGTATGTACGCTTATATGGCTACAGTTACTGCACTGTATGCAAGAGAAAAAAATAACCAAGGAACGCATGTTGATATAGCTATGCTTGATGGTTTATTTTCAATACTATCGCCACAGGTTGCAAATTTTATAAATACAGGAAGAATAGATTCTCCTTACGGGAATGCACATCCTTTAGTTTCCCCATTTGGAACTGTTATAACTAAAGATGGAGAAATTATAATCTCTATTCTAGGAAGTAAACTTTGGCATTTATTTTGCGGTTCAATAAATATGCCTGAGCTAGAACATAATAAATACTATGCAACCAACGAGCTTCGCCTAAAAAACAGAGATAAATTTAGAAAAATAATCAGACCGTGTATTAAGACAAAAACGAGTAAAGAATGGATAGATATATTCCATAAAGCAGGAATACCCTGTGCGAAAGTCAATAACATGAAAAATGCCTGCGAAATGGAACAGATATCAGCAAGAAACATGCTATGCAAAGCAGGTGAATTTACACTGGCAGGAAACCCTATGAAAATGTCGGTTTATCAAGATAATTATGTAAAAGGAAAAGTCCCCGATTTAGGTGAACATACTGATAAAATAAGAAATGAATTTCTTAAACAGGAGGATTAATTATTATGAATTATATAAATATAAAAAATGTACAAAACGTAAAATACATAACTTTTAATAGAAATGAGAAGAGAAATGCTATAAATGATGAAATGTCTAACAGTATTGTTTCAGCAATTGAAGATGCTGAAAAAGAAGATGCAAGAGTAATAATCCTTCAAGCAGATGAAAGTTCAAAAGTATTCTCTGCAGGCTATGATTTATCAGATTTGAATACTATGGAAGATTTTTTCCATGGACCAATATTTAAACTATTTCGTAAAATACGTAATACAAAAATTCCAATTATTGCAAAAATCAATGGCGCTGTATATGCCGGAGCTCTGCATCTGCTTATGGTTTGTGATATAGTTCTAGCTACAGATTTATCACCAGTTACAATGACTTTAAATAAAATGGGTATCCCTTTTGATGTTCAAAATTATAAATACTGGTTGGATGCTATGGGAATACACAAAGTTAAAGAACTGTTTTTTACTGCACAATCAATAGATGCAAACGATGCATATGTTGCCGGAATATTCAACTATGTAGACACTCTGGAAAATATTAATTTAAAATTGGAAAACATAATCCAGGGCATATTAAATTGTTCATCACAGGGAATAGCAAACAGTAAAATGCTGATAAACAAAATAGCCGACTCTATGATAATTGACAATAAAACAGCTGCAATTTTAGAAAAGTCAAAATATAAAATTTTAAAAAGCAGTGAATTATCAGAGTGTGTATATAAAATGAAGACAAAAATTATATAATTTTTGTTTCTAATCATGCCCCATTATATTAATTTTCACCACTCTACAATAATATCCTGCGCCAAAATAAATGCAATGTAAATGCTTATAGTAAAAATACATATACCTCAAATCAAAGATTGATTTTTGTAAAAAAAGAAAGTTGTATTATATTGAAAATCAGATAATTATTAATAAGGATTTTAGTAAGATGAAAACAGATCATATATACAATACGGCAGAATCTTTGATTTTATTAGTTACTTCCATAATATGTATAGTTAGTTTTGTTGCTTATTCGGTACTACACTTATTAAACTATTCAGCAATGTCTTATCGTATGTTTCTGCATAAACCGGCAATAATGCTGGATCATCAGATTATTACATATTTCTGTTTCATAAGTCTTCTAATTCTTCTATATTTTTCACTTAAAGGTTTTTGGAAATGTAGAAAAAATAAACCAGTTTTTTTCATAGTTTTTGTGATACTTTTTTTATTAGCTATTTTCATTAATAACCCAATAGAAGAATATTTATATTTAAATAGTCTTATTTCTGGTCAAATCATTATATGGGATGGATTTAACTTCATTGGAATTGCAGCTGTAGCATCTTTTGCATTTTCTGTGTTACATTACAATTACACATCAAATTGACTTTAAACATAATTTATGGGTCTCAAAAACAAAAATGACTACTTTATTAGGACAATTATTTGATTTATCTATAGTTCTGGAAAAGAAAATTAGCAATTTATATTTTTTATTCTCTGAAATTTTTCCAGAAGATGCAGTTTTGTGGAGGCAATTGTCTTCAGAGGAAAAGAATCACTCGTACATAATAGAAGAAGCAAGGGATGCGTTGTTCAGTACTGGTTTCTCTTCAACTGCAATAGTACCTAAGGATATAGATAAATTAAAATTATCCATAAAGAAAGTCAATGACCTGATTTCATATTACAAGAAAAACAATGTATCAGTAGATAGAAAAAAAGCTTTTGAAGATGCAATCAGTATTGAAAATTCTTCAGGAGAATTTGATTACGAAGAGGCAATGGTTAAGCAAACACCTACCCCTCCACCATCACTAAAAATGTTTCAACAATTAAATAAAGAAGATAAATTTCATTCTATACGGATTAAAAAATATGCAGATAATATAGCATAATCATTGAAGTTAATTGATCATATCAAACTTCTGACTTCGGAAAATGAACCATTGTGAACCAGACTAGCATACACATAACCACTATATCTATACACTGCCAGACAGCACGCGTAAAATGTATTCCGTAAACTGGATTGAAAAGTCCCAGCAGGATAATAAAAGTACAGGCTAATAATATATTTTTTTTTATTAAAAAATCATAAACAGCAAGAACAGCAAAACTAACGGTGAGGAACCATCTTACAAAGAGATGAAAGCTATGAGGCAAATTAATTATTTCGCCCCACAAAACCATTAGAATCAAAACAGTGCATGCTATAATAAGTATACAGGGATATGTTTTCCTTAGTTTAAAATTACTCATACCTAAAATTATATTAATTAATTATAAAAAATAAATTCTTAATAGGCAGAAAATTATATTATTATAAGATAAAAAATTAATTTGTACTGGCTTTTAAGATTATGGCTTTCCATTTTTTCAGTTTATAATCCTCGACATAACCGGAATACCGCTGTATTACAAAATCAAACCATTTTTCATCAGCCATATCAACAATTTGATCACGTTTTTTATATACATCTTCAATAAAATTTATATAACTCTGAAGAAAGTATTCACTTATATCATCTAGATTATCCAGCTTCCATCCAGTACATTTTAGCTGAGTTTGTATCTTATCTAACTTTAAAGGATTTACAATAGGATGCTGTTTTGGTTCAGTATTACCGGAATCGGCATAATCAAATATAATTAACTCAGCAGGTTCATTTGCAATATTTCTTAATGAATGCAAGGCTTTTATATGATCAGGAAATACATAAAAAGAACAAAAATGATAGAATAAATCATATTTACATTGTATTTTCTTATCAGCTTCATCCGCTCCGCTTAAAATAAAATCTACTTTTGGGTAGTGTTTTCGGCAATAAGAAATTGAATCCTTATCGATATCAATTCCTGTAACCTTTCCATAACCTTCAGACTGCACATAATTAGAAGTACCTCCAAGCCCGCAGCCAACATCCAAAATTCTACGATTATTATCTGGTAATATTCCTTCAAAAGCCATATCAACGGCCTGCCGCCCGCCTGGATGAGCATAGACCCCATCGCGAATTATAGATAATATTTTTTTACCTAAAACTGAGTTCATTCTCATAGTTTATATCCTTCAAATATTACCATAAAATAGTGTTTCCGTCATAATTAAGAAAATTTCCTGAAACTTCAATGCTCAACTCATCTATAGTACGTTTCATTTCGCTAACACTTTCTTCAACTGATATTAGAGCATTAGGACCTCCCATATCTGTAAGGACCCATCCAGGATGAATAGTAGATACAGTAATATTTCTACTTCTAAGGTCGACTGATAGACTTTTTACAACAGCATTTAATGCACATTTTGTAGATCTGTAAATATAACTTCCCCCTGATCCATTATCATCAATACTTCCCATCTGACTGGTAACAAATATCAGTTTTTTATCTGTACTGCAGGCAATATGATCTACAAAACTTTCTGCTATTTTCAGTCCTGCCATAGTATTTACTTTAAAGGTTTCAATCCAATTCTCATAATCAACATTGCCAAAACTGTTTAACTGAGAACCATACATACCTGCATTGCTGATTAATAAATCTATCGGTGTAATTCTAAGACAGTCGGCAAAATTAGTAATGGCGGATAAATTGGAAACATCAAGACCGTAAATATCCAGTTCTTCTGTAAAGTCGAATTTAAGCTGATTCAATTCTTTTGCATCATCAGGTTTTCGGCAGCATGCAATAACATTCCATCCACTGTTCAAATACTGTTTAACAAACTCTAGCCCCAAACCTCTGTTGGTTCCGGTAATCAATGCAGTTTTCATTTATATACCTCAAATTAGATAATATTTAATTATTAATAATAAACTACACAATTCAGAATTATAAAGTCCTGTAAGTAATAAGATTAGATACAGGATAATTTAACCAGATCAATTTAAAAAAACTGTTAACTTGGGACGAAGAAACAAGTAGTAAACTTCAGCTTTACAAATGAATTTCTGATTCATATTCCTTGTAGAATTTTTCCCTTTGCTCTACTTCATTATCTTTTATCTCTTCTACAATTGTATTAAAATCAATTTTATCTTTATATTCATCAACAAAATCTTTATATGGAGTATCGTAATCAATAAAACTCAGGAGCACATTATCAAAATCTATATCTTCGGAATATAATTCTATAAAATCTTTACAAGGATAAGAGGAGTCTACAAGGTTTATGACTATACAGTCAAAATCGATCTCTTCTTTATATTTTTTAACAAACTTTTTATAAGGAAATTTATTTTTGATCAGCTCAATTATTATAGAATCAAATTTCACGTCATTTATAAATTCTTTTACTAGATGTTTAAATGATTTTTTATTTTTAACTAGATTAAGAACAACACTGCTTATATTGATTTTATTTTTATGTTCTTTTATAAAATTCTGATAATCAATTTCACTATCTACCAATTTTATCAGAACCAGGTTGAAATTAATATTTTTTTTATATTCCTTTACAAATGCTTTATAAGGCATCTGATTTTTTATCAATTCAAAAACAACTGTAGAAAAATCAATTTTCTCCCTGTAAGCATTTATAATCTCCTTATATAGAGGGTTTTTTGAACCAAGCATGCAGACTACAATTTTAGCCAGATCAACTTCTTCTATATTCGCATCCAAAAATTCACTGTATTGCTCACCTTTCTGCAATAATCCAAAAAATATAAATTCAGCTCTTAATTTTGGGTTCAATCTTCCCTTTTTACATTCTTTTTTAAATTTTTTGTCAAGTTCTTTAATAAAACCGCTATTATTCATTTTTTCCTTATATCAGTATTCTATTTTAATGTCTTCAAACTTAAGTAAAACAAACTATCAAATAATATAAAAATTATAAATATGTCGCTATGCTCATAAAATATTTAAATAAATTTGGCAGATATTGATTATAATTCTAATGTCAAATTATTCTAATTAAATTTTAAATAATTATCTTATTTTTATCTGAAACGATAATTTAAAATATAGCTTGCATACTAAAAATTATCCAATAAAGCTCAACTTAATCCTAATGCTTTACTGTTCAATTAATAATAAGTATTATTACAATAACGTATTTTTAAAAAACAATAAATTGGGCTCAATTTCATGCTTGTTATTTTCGTAACGATTTGATATTTTAAAAATTTAATGTATAGTTTTATCTTTATTTTTGAATTTTAACTGAAAGCGTCGAGTATGAAGGTAGAGCCGCTCAATAAAGCAATAATATAGAATTTTAATAAATCTAAGATTAACTACATATCTATAAAACATACTCTTATTCAAAATAAATAATGTTTCTTAAGAAACTTTACAAAAAAAGGAAAGAAAAATGAAATTTGACGAACAAACACTTGCTGATTTAGAAATAGTCCCAAGCAGGGGGGTAAAAACCTCTATATTTGATTTTTTTAATAGTGCAGAAACAACCGGGGGAAAAAAGAAACTGGAAAGATTCTTTACAGACGGCATTCAGAATACAGCACAGATTTTAACTACTCAGGAAGCATTAAAATATTTTGTAAAATATGTAGACTCATGGGAGTTTCCATTTGAAGACAGACTTTTAAAAGATGTAACAAGATATCTTAAACTCAGAATAGATCCGACACATGCAACAAATGTTCTTGAGCTTAAAATTGTTAAGATGAGATTTAAGGAAAACTACTATGATCAGCATACAGGCTTACTGACATTAAGAAAATTTTTAGGTCAGTTGCAGGAATTTACCCATAAACATTCATCAGATGAAGATCTTCCTTCTCGAGTAAGTGCAATGCTAGAAGAGATAAACAGTTTCCTGACAAATCCTGAAACAGCTTTATTTTTGAAAGAAGTCAATGGAACTGAAGTTCCACTTAAATACGTTTACAGATTCGATAAATTCTTCAGAACAGAAGTATTGACAGAGGCTTTAAACTTAATAGATATCTGTTTTGAATTTGATGTTTATTTAGCATTTGCAGACGTTATAGAAGAAAAGAATTTTGTCTTCCCGGAATTCGTATCTGCAGACTCTCCTGTATTTAATGTCAAGGGGTTATATCATCCATTCCTTAAAGATCCTAAATCTTATGATATAAATCTCTCAGATGGAAATGGATTTATTTTCTTAACCGGACCTAATATGGCCGGTAAAACAACATTTTTAAAATCATGCGGTGTGTCACTCTATCTTGCACATCTAGGATTAGCAGTGCCTGCAGAATCAATGGAAATAACAATTTTTGACTCACTGGTTAGCAGTATAGAAACACAGGATGATCTGCAGCTAGGCTACAGTTACTTCTACAGTGAAGTAAGACGTGTAAAATCTGTTGCTGAAACTATAAGTACTTCTGAAAGTTCATTCATAATACTTGATGAACTCTTTAAAGGAACAAATGTACATGATGCATATGAAGCTTCTAAAAAAGTTATTCAGGGGTTCGCCAACTGGAAAAACCACATTTACTTTTTATCATCACATTTAATAGAGTTAGTTGAAGATGAAGAAACTAAAAAATTAATGAACTGTAAATGTTTTGATGCTGAAATTATTGATGGAGAATTCCACTTCCCATATGAACTTAACGAAGGTGTATCAGATAAGAGATTAGGACTTATGATTCTCGAAAGAGAAAAAGTCTTCGATATTCTTAACAACGTATCATAATTTTACCACATATTTCACAATCAAAGGGTGAGGCTCCTGTAGAACTAAATATAGTTCAAGTGGAACTTCGCCCTTCAATTTTTTAACAGAAAATTAACATCGTATTTATAAAAACTTTATGATATTAATTAAAATGTAAGTTTTTTGAGATTAAATAGCTAACTCTACATCTTCTTGCGGTTCCAGACGCTTATATGCTTCTAGCAACCTGCCAAGATCTCTCTGTAATATTTTATATTCATCTAAAATATCACCGTATGTTTCGTAGTTTTGTTCACCCCTGAAGCTGAATAGATAGTAGCTTAAATTAGAAATTTTCTCCTGCACCTTCAAAATTCTTTCGTCTAATTCCATAACCCTCCTTTCTCTGTTTATCCATTTATTTCTATTATTTTTATTAATAATTTCAATACCTTTACAGTTAAAAGTTCATATTTTCTTCCAGAATGTTAATAAATAAACATTCTCTGCCTCTATATATATCACAAGTTCTCAATTGTAAATTTGTGATAAGGACATGTTGAAATAGATGAAGATTTTACTGTATAATATACTTTACAGGTGGTATAACAATTCATCTATTTAAATAATTAACTGGGAGCAATATGAAAAAAATCATCGCGACAAGTTTTATTACCAGCATTTTCATATTAGCATGGACTTTCAATTTAAAAGCAGTAAGCAATATAAACAAAAAACTGAAGTTCAATAAAGATGGATTATTTAATATAGTTCAAATAACTGACACTCATATTGATTTCTGTGATGAACCTAACACATACCAGAATAAATGGAAATGGACAGAAAATACATACAATGAATTAAAAGATATGTTAATTAACCTGAAAAAAGCTGCTCCTGGAGGTAACATAGATCTTATTGTTTTTACCGGAGACATTGTAACTCAGATGCCTAACTACATGAATGAGACACCAAAGTACAAAGGCTGGGCCAATGTATTTCCCCAATTAAAATACATTTGGACAGGAAAAAATAAAGATGGCAAAAAAATCTATACTCATGGTCTAATTGATCTAACGGATGAAAAAGAAATAATGTATGATTCTAAACCTGTTCCATGGACATTTGCCATAGGTAATCATGATATTGAAAATAATTACACAAAAGAAAAATGCAGAGAATACTTCAATTTTCTAGCCGGTTTAAATAATTCTTTTGTGCCTCTCTTCGATAAAAATAATAACGATGAATTAACACCAGGCAATTACTTAGTGCCGGTGTATGACGACAGTAATCATAAATCTGCAGTTCTTTATTTCATTAATACCTGGGATGGAGGATTTACTTCAATTCCGAAGACTAAAGGAAAAACCATAGTAAATTGGCTAAAAATAAACAGTACTTCTTATAACTATCCATCATTATTATTTATGCACATTCCTGATTTATGGAAAAACAAAAAAGCGGTATATAAAACACTCGGCTCAGAATTAGTATATAATCCGAGAATTAAAGTCTACAATAAGAAATTAAAGAAAAAAAAGGATATAGGGGGATCATGGTATTATAACGATCTTGTATCAGCCAATGAGAATGATGGAGGACATTTCTACAATACTATCGTGAAATCCGATAATATAATGGGTGTTTTCAGCGGACATGACCATTATAATCATTTTAGCGGGTTTACAAAAGACGGGGTAGCAATCTGCTACGGGCTGAAGACTCTATCAAACTGGTGGGCAAATCTTGGAAACGGAGCAAGATTAATTACACTGCAAAAAGGCAAAAAACAGTTCACCACTTCAAAATTTTATTATATTGATTCTTCATCTTACGGACTGTCTGGTAAGATCAAATATGACTTTGCCAATAAAACTTTTACAACACTTCCATCAGATAGCGGAAATGAATTATCCTGGGCTAATAAATTCTATGATAAATATTTTAAAGAGTGGTCTGCTAAAGGAAAAAAGGTTGATAGATTTTCAATACAGATAATAAACAAAACCGACAGCATTATTACAGTAAACAATAAAACTATTGCATCGAATAAAAATTGTTTTTTCACATTCAACAATATTATTCCTTTAAAAGCTGTTTCATTAACCATCGAAAAAAGAAACAAAACCGTTCTTGGTAATATTAAGCTCACTACTCCAAACAGTTCTTCTGATAAATCATCACCAGACAAAATATCTGTTTCAGAGCCCGGTTGCAATAACGGCAATAGAGAAAACGGATACATGAGAGGATTCGACGTCGCTTGGACCATGGATAATAATTATGCTATAAGTATTAATAATGCAAAAATCAAAACAGTTGGAAAAAATAAATACGAAGGTTATGCAGTAATTCTGATTTCAAAGTCGGTTAACAATTAGTTTAACTACCCCCCATCTCAGTTACAGAATAAAAGCTGAGCACATATATATTATATTGAATCTATCAGCTGAAAAAAGTTGTTTTTCAATTGTCTAATACTATATTCTTTATGTAATTATAATAACCAACCTTAGGATGTACTTATGAAAGTTGCAGAACATATATCAAAAAGAAAAGGACCTGTCATATCATTTGAATTCTCAAGACCTGTAAGCGATAAGGCAAGTATCAACTTAGACAAAGCGTTGGAGAAACTAAAAGAACTCAAACCTGACTATGTTTCTGTAACTTTTGGCGCAGGCGGTTCCAATCATGAAGGTTCAGTTCAACTTCTTAATAAACTGAAAAACGACCATAACCTTAAGACTGTTGCCTATATTGCCGGTGTAGGACTTGGCAGAGAACAGCTTATCAGAGTACTTGATCAGTTTAAAGAGCTTGGAATAGAGACTGTTTTTGCAATCCGAGGCGATGCTCCTACATGGGATGAAAATTATGTCCCGCACCCTGAAGCTTTTAACTATGCATCTGATTTAATTAAATTTATAAATGAAAAATATGATTTCTGTATTGGCGCTGCAGGATATCCTGAAGGTCATATTGAATCTGAACACATGGACAACGATATTGAAGTTCTGAAGCAGAAAATCAAAAACGGTGCAGAATATATTGTAGCCCAATATTTCTACGACAATCAGTATTTTTTTGATTTTGTAGATAAATGCAGAAATGTAGGAATAACTGTTCCAATCATCCCCGGTGTAATGCCTATATATACAGAAAAGCTTATGAACAATTTGGCTAAAGTCTGCGGAACTACAATTGCTAAAAAAATCAAAACCGATTTAGCTGCATTACCTCAGGATGACAAAAAGGCTGTTTCTGAATACGGAGCCAATCTTGCATTAGAGCAATGCAGAGATCTACTTAAAAGAGGAGTTGACGGTCTGCATTTTTATACAATGAATAGGGCGAACACTGTTGTCTCAGTTGTAAACAGACTTAAAGAAGAAGGATTATTATAATATATAACAGCCACACTTATTCATCTGTTATTATATACACGACTGCTAGAACATATAATTCTCAAAATGAATATGAATTTAGCAGTCGTTGGATCAGTTAATAGAAAACCTGTCTGAAATATCTCTATACACTGATACTATTGTTTTCCTCCCCATAAAGGTTTTGATATTAAGGGAAATTTCTATTAGTGCAATATCTCCGTTAGGTTTAATTATCTTTACGTTCCTGAGTTTAGGCCATGAGTTATTATTTATATATTCTTTTTCTTTTTCCCTTGCTTCAGAATGTATAATTTTATTCAGCCAGAATTCAAAATTTGTATCTTTTACAGGTGTATCTTTTGGATATCCGAATATTGTTTCTACGGCATTATTCACATATATGCATTCCTGTGTTTCCAGATCTCTTACTATCAGTGCTTCGTTAAGAACATTTATATGACCCTCGAGAATTTCTCTGATCTCTTCAGATTTTTTTCTTTCCGTTATGTCCCTTGCTATCTTTATTATACACTCTCTGTCTCCAAATTTTTTCTGAGTAACAGAGCTTTCCAGCCATCTAACTTCACCGTCAGGTTTAATAATTCTGAAAGCAGGCATATTATCTACTGCTTCAAATTTCATTTTATTTACAATTTCCCTGTCGTCCGGGTGAATACATCTTTCATTTAAATAATCAAATCCATCTTTGTCAGGAATTTCATCCAAAGAACAGCCTATAATGTTTTCCGCAGCCCGGTTTATATATATGTATTTATTTTCTCTTAAATCTCTTACAAAAACAGCATCATCCATGCTATTGATATTAGCTTCAAGAAGATTCAGCATTTTTTCAATTCTTATTCTTTCGGTCACATCTCTTGATATAGCAATTCTACATTCTCTACCAGAAAAAGTTTTATTGGTCAATGTAACCTCTACAAATCGAACCTTACCATCCCCTCTGAATATTTTTATAACTCTAACTGGAGGCCAGGATTTGTTTTGTACATACTCTTTTTCTTTTTCCAGAAAGTCAGGATGAACAGATTTACTTAACCAAAGATCAAATCCTTTTTCCTTATATGCATCCTGTATTGAGCATCCATACACTTTTTCAATTGCTTTATTTAAATATATATATCTCCCGGCACTTATATCTCTAACACTCAATGCATCAACCATTTCATTAATATTAATTTCAAGCAGTTCATTTTTCTCTTCCGCCAGTTTTTCCTGAGTAATATCTTTAATTACACAGAATTCTACCTCTTCATCATTTATAACTGCATTATAATTAAAATGTCTAATCCATCTGATTTTTCCTGTCTGAAGCACAATTCTATATATCAGTTCCTTATTTCCTGCATCAATTTCTTTTCTGGTTTTTTTTCTGTCATCTTTATGAATAAAACTAAACCAAAAATTAACATTCTGATAAAAATTGTTTTTGGTCACACCGTAAACTGACTCAATTGCTTTATTTATATAAAGGTAATGTCTGTAAGGCTTAAGTTTTATTATCCATATTACATACTCGATTTTCTCTAAAACTGATTCCATATAAAAATGTTTTTCTCTGGAGATCTGTTCTCCTGAAATATCTTTTATATATCCAATAACACCAATAAGCTTATCTTCTTCATTTATAGCCGGTTTGAGGTTTAATAAACCTATCCTGTTTTTACCTGAAAAGTTAGGAACCTGAATAATTTGATTTTCTATTGGTTTCTGTGTTTTTAATACTTCCTGTTCTAATAAATTAAGTTCCATCCATTCTTTTTTGGAAGAAAAAATATCACTGTCTCTCTGTCCTACAATTAAGCTGGTTTCAGATATACCAAAATACGACAGAAAAAAATCATTGACAAATACATACTTTAAGGATCTGTTTTTTCTATATATTATATAATCTATAGAATTCAAAATTGTCTTAGATTCCCTTGTAATCCTTTTTAAATCTCTAGTTTCATAAAGCAGAACTTCATTACTCTTCTGCATATCCATGAACATTTGAAATTTTTCAGATTCTGATTTAGATGAAAAATCCATGAGACTTTTACTTAAGAAATCCAGTTTATCATGACCACCCTTAAGTTCAGCCCTCTCTTTAATAACGTGATCGGATATTGAAGTTATGGGAACTTCAAGAATTTTAGAAATTAGTGGGAGTACTGATTTGGGAGGTTCTATACTTCCTTTTTCCCAAAGCTGAATAGTCCTCAAAGATCTACCTAAAAGTTCAGCTAATTGTTTCTGAGTTAACTTTTTCTCTTTTCTCAATTTTTTAAATTTATCTTCAGCAAACATAATTATACGCAATTTTTCATATTCACAATATATATACAATATATTATACGCAATATTTCTCTTTTAAAACAATAATTATAATTATTTTTAAATTTATTATATTCATAAAAGCTTTATTATCATCAATACACTAAAAGCTGAATCTATTAATACAGAATGTAAATTAATCTAATTATCATTCTAATCTAATAATCATTATTAGCCTAACACATAATAGATTCAGCTTTTTTATATATAGATTATTCAGCAGTTACTGATGTTATAAGTAGTTGTATCAGGATGCACGTATAGGTTTTACGGAGAGTTTAATTATTTGATATTTAAATCAATCTTTTTGTCAAATCTTCAATATTTAGGTTCTATATTCAAAATCAATTGGTGACAAGTCCCATAAATAATTAATATTTCCATCAATAAAAGCTGAGGGTGCTCCTTTGGAATCCAAAGCTATATACGGAGCCTTATCTTCTGAAACATTTGTTCTTACTCTATCCCATGGCAAATAACCAAAATTATCTGAATCATTTTTACATTTTATATAAAAATGATTAGGTGTACTGTTATCAAAACCTGAATTCAGTATCATTTTATGAGCTGTATCAAAATAAAGGCCGATATAATCGTCAAAGTCAAAATCATCATCATTTTCTACGCTTATATAAATATTTCTATTTGGCATAGGTCTGATATTTTTTAATACATATTTACTCCCAGGTTGAACAGGAGGTGTTTCATAGACCTTATATCCACAGATTATAAATCTATGTACTGATGCTGAATTATTATATATACTTAAGCTGTAGCCATTAACTTCAGTTGTTTGATTTTGAGCTGAACCGATAATTATACTGGATGAAAATATTTCTATTGTCATAAATAAAAATATAAAGAATACTGTAATTTTTGTATGCATAATTATGATCTCAATTTCAGTATAATTAAATAAATTGAGGGGGTAAATTCCCCCTCAATCTAATCGATTTACTTTGCAATTATTAAAATATTACTAAAGAGAATATTAAGTTTAAAGTTTATTATAAACCCTGGGTTTCTGTACTTATATCTGAATATCCCAGCACCCAAAAACTTTGATTGTTATCCCACACATAGTCTGATATGAACCATGTATCTCTTATCTCTTTATTAGTTTTCTTGCTATTTCTGGAAAAATTTTTCTTCAACTCCGTCATATCAACATAATATAGAGTAGGGATACACTGAAGATATTTATATTTACCGCTTGGTTGTCTACCTTCCCACATCGAATTTACAGTCCATTTATTTGTTTCCACTTTTTCTTTTGAAGAAGAAGTTGATGATTCATATTTATATTTTCCTCCGCCACCGCCTACACCCTTAACTTCAAAGTTTCCTTCAAACTGCATAGTAAATTTTGATTTGTTTCCATAAGCTTCTGTATTAGCAATTTTTAAATCTATCTGTTTTTCCACACTGTTTTTAAGCATATGACTAGTATCAAAATTCATTAATGTTACAATACCCTTATACTCTTCATCTGTGATTTTACTTGTAGAAATATCCTGTATAACTTTCATTTTATCCCTTAAATCTTCCCAACCCAATCCAGAGTCATTTCCCTTTGAATCTATGCTTCCAGGCCAATATTTATCCATTCCTTTGGAAATATTTCCTTCTTCAGGATGCAACACTTGGTTTCGGTATTCAGTACGACCCGATCCTTTTGCAAGAATAACAACCATTAGTTGTAAATCTTCGCTGGAAGGTTCGCGCTTATCCTGTAAAACAGTTTCACCATCTGGACCAGTTAGCATAACCCTGACAACTCTGAAAAGAGGCTGTGTGCCTACCCACATATTATAAATGGGTAATTTCATTGAAGCCGCACCTGTTTGTGAACTGCTGTCTATTACTATTTCATCCTCTGTCCATTCCTTACCTGTCTCATTCTTTGCCCCCAGTTTGAATACCTTAAAGTCAATTGAGAAACCTGCTGAACCACTTACTCCGTGCGTTTCTGAATTAACTCTGCTATGAGTTATTTTTTCATCTGTTTCGAAGGCTGTCTTAGGCCCCGGTTTTGGCTGCTTTTTTTCAGCAGTATAGTAAGGATTAGGAGGCAAGCTTAATATTAATCCTGCAACTATAAAGCCACGCTTTGTCGCTTCATCCTCTACATTATCAAAGTCATAAACTTCTCCCTGATCATGAAAATTTAATCTTTCTCTAGTCCAGTCATACACTCCATAATTATTCAGGAAGCTTACATGTTCATTCGCAGCTGATTTATACCATAATTCCTGTCGTGCCTTACTTTCGTTTTTATAGGGTACTGTTTCAGTATATACAAATCCATTCTTGTAGGGGGCTGTTCCGACCTTGTCATCTTCAGGGCCAGCGCCTTTATAATACTTTTTAGCATCTAAAGTCAATCTATTTTTCACAATATTACTTTTCACTACAGGAAATTCAAATATATAATCCTCCATACAAGCAGCAATCAAATATTTTCCGCCTTTACCGATTAACGGCGTCCAGCTATACCTCCAACTTCTTTGACTATTATCATTATTGGGTAATTTGATATAATTCATCCTGTTTATATGAACTGTATTGGTTTTCCCATCTACTTCTCCAATATAATAAACAGGTGTTACTCGGTCTGGCTTGCCATTACCCACAAATTCCATAACTGTTCCTTTGAATATAGCTACAACTCCATCGCTATCATGAGCCTCTTTAAGCGCATCATCAGTAAAACTGCCCAAACCTAGGCCCGGTATTCTCCATAATGCGACTACTCTGCCGATATTTGTTGTTACACCAAAGTCTGATTCACTACCATATATATCAATATGAAGAGTCTTATCATCAATAATATCCTCCAATCGCACATAGCCATCTAAAAACCTTTTTGGATCAAATAATACTCTTTTAATTCCTCCATCCTTATCTGTAAAATATACTGAATATGGCATTTTCGGATCAGCGTTATCATATGCAACAGTCCAAGTTCTTTTATTTGTAGTATCGACGACTTTATCTATATAACTCCACAGAGAAAACACTCTCCCAGTTGATGTATCTGTTATTATAAAAGGTGTTCCTGCCCACGGTCCTACTTGTTTGTCGATTCTAAAGTTATATTTTCCTATCTGAATTCCTTTCTGGCTTTTTTCCCAGAAAGACTCATAACCCTGATAAGGATTAAATTGCTTTATAACTTGTCCCATGTCAGCAGTGTTTCTTGGACTATTTAGTCCTAAAAGCCATCCTGCCTTCATTTCCCATACAGCAATCATAGTTAAAGAAATTATAATCAATATATATTTTTTTATCGTATTCATTTAATATTTCCTATTTCATAAATTTTATTTTGTTAATTAACTTTGAGTTAAAAACAACCCTATCTGTTTGATTTTGCAAAGATTAATATTTTTTATGCAAGATTCAAAGCATGATGCTTCTACAGCTTTATAACAAGTTCTGTAAATACATATCACATTAAGGTAGAATCAAACGTTAAATAGGAAATATTTTTTCTTCGGTTAGTAAAAGTTTATTAAAATCTATATTATCTTCATAAACTGTTGGAGTATTATTGTTATTATCTATTTTTAATGCATAAAGTTTACTAATGTAATCATTTGACTGATCAGCATTATAATAAATATTCGTTATATTTGATCCTTGACCAAGTAAAGTGTTTTGTTTTTTCTTACCGCTCATACCTTTACCCGGTGTACTATTGAAAAACTGAATTTTAAAACCTGAACTAGCAGAAGATAATAGTGGATTAAAGCTGGGTATTTCTGCAGCACCTATTTCTTCAAAAGCACAAACATCTTCTGCTGTATTTGCGGATGCAAATACTCCAGTTACAGTTATGAATCCTGTAAGTATAGAAACTATAATTGTAAATATGAGTAACTTTTTCATTAGGTGTTAAATTGTAATCATTAAAATTGTTATTAAAAACAATGCAAAAATACACCTGAAAAATAATATTAATATAAAAGTATTAAGATAATTGGATGATCAATGACAAATTATTAGTCATGAATGATATAGTATAAGCATATTTAACAAATAATTTGTCAAATAAGGCCTATTATGGAAATTGATAGAGATAAAATTAGAAGTTTTAGAAAAAAAAATAAATTGACTGTCACACAGGTTGCACTCTATATAGGAAAAAGCCGTAATACAGTAACTAATTGGGAACAAGGAAAAAGCATTCCTGAAAAAACTGATATATTTGCCTTGGCTCATCTGTTTGGAATCAGCATGAAAGATATTTCAAACTATGAGAATCTTCCATCTTTAGGAAAAGAAAATATAACTAAGCAAAAAGAGCAGCAAAGTGTTATTGAAGAAATTGACAATATTATTAAGAAGCATGGAAATATACCGGATGTCAGTATTAAGCCATTAAAAATTATACTGAATGAAAACAGGAGGCTAGTTTCAACCAATCGCTCCCTAAGCAAAACTAATATGAGGCTGAAATCGGTAATTAGCTCAATTAATGAAATCATCTATATAAAAGACGGTAATAGGATATTAAGAAATGTAAACGATAGGTTCCTTGATTTGTTGCAGGCCGGCTTAACAAGTGAAGATGTTATTGGTTCAAAAGCTATAGATATTTTCGGGCGACGAGAAATAGAAGATATTGTTATCCTTGAAAATGAAGTTTTTGAGACAGGAAAAAGTATTGCCGACCATCAGGTAAAAATACCAGGGAGTTTTGGAAAAAAGCAGGGACTTATTTCTATCGAACCAATACTTGATGAAAATGATGAAGTAATTGAAATTGCAGTAAGTATTAAGGATATTAGTGATATTGTAGAAAATGCTGAAAGACTAAACCTGTTAGAAAGAATCATAAACAGTTTAGATGTTTGTGTCTGGATAGAGATACCCTATTCAGACAAATATGAATTTTTAAGTAAAGGTATTGAGAAAATAACCGGTTTAAAGCCTGAAGAAATAATTAATGATCCTACCAAGGGACGCAGTATAATACTTGATGAAGATTTTGAAAAGTTTAAAGTTGATAAATTAACCGGTTATCTGGATCACGGAACATATCAATTCAGAATAAAACATAAAGACGGATCTTTAAGATGGATAGAAAATACTATTTATAGAGATTATTACAAAGGAAAAGTTATTAATTATGGTATCAATGAAGACATTACTAAAGAAAAAGAAGCAGAAAATATTAATCAATTACTAAAACGTTCACTAGATGGGATTTGTGATGCGGTCTTTCTTAAAAATAAAAAAAATACTAAATACTTATTTGTAAATAAAGCAGTAGAAAAATTATATGGCTATTCTAGAAAAATATTTTACGACGATTGTAACTTCTGGTTTGAAAAATGTCTTCATGAAGATGATAAAAAGAATGAACTTAAATATAGAAAAAAAGAAAAATGGCCTGTAAAACATAATGTGAGAATTAAAGACTCTAAAGGTAAAGTTAAATGGATAGAAGAAAGAGTTTTCACTTGGGGAAATTATTTCCTTATTATGGAAAAAGATGTAACAAACCGGTACTACGATGAGTTGAGATTGTCTTTCTTATCCAGTGCGCTAAATAAAGCAAAAGTTGGTGTGTATGCTTTTGATAAAACTAAATGGACTTCTAAGCCATATAAGTATATTCCTCATGCTAGAGGAAAGCGTTATAATTTTCTTTTCCTGAATAAAGGAGCTGTTAATATATATGGCTATCCCATTGAAAAACTTATGGGAGATAAAGGACTTGAGTTTTGGTTAAATGAATGTATTCACCCTAAAGACAGAGAAACAGAGGAAAAATATTGGGTTGATTCCAGCTGGCCCAAAAAAAGAAGCTTCAGAATTATAAGGTCAGATGGAAAAATCAGAACTGTAGAATCACATATATATGAAGGGGAAGAGGATTATTCATTTGTTGTAGAAACCGACGTTACTGACTTACTTACGGAGAAGAACAAAAATAAACTTTAGTAAAATATTCGTAAATTCAAGTAAAATTAAGCAATCATATAAAAATATGACTGCTTAATTTATTAGCTGTATTTTACTCTTTTCGTATCAAAATTCAACCGTTTACTTGTTTGTCCTGACTTTCTATATTTTAGACTCTGATATTAATTTTTTGAATAATAGTTTCTAACGCTAGGATCATCAGGATTAAAAATAAATACTTTAACTGTACTATCAGCTGATGGATGGAAAAGAACTTTACTGTCGCCTGCCCCATCAGAATAAGCCATTCCATAGGAATCGCTATTTGTCACAATAGCTTCATTCCACAAGTTTTTGTATTGAGGTTCATATACTTTATGAATAGATGAATCAAATGTGGTTCCGGCAGTTATAGGAATTGTTCCGCAATTAAAACCAATTACTACGTCTCTGGCTAAAGAATCTATCATAGCCTGAAAACATGAAGTCGCCTTCACAGTGTCTATTTCTGGCCCTTTTGTAACCCAATTCAAGCCGACTCCTTTGGATTTTTCACCAGCAACCCATTTGGTATACTCTTTTACTTGATATTTATCACCGTTTTTTATTCCAGTTCCAACATAGTATGCATTATGAATAAATACACCATCTGTAGAATCTCCGCTGAGAATTGATACAGGATTTAGTGCATCTTTTGTATAATAAACTGTTACTGGTTTTATAGGATCATTGGATTTTAAAGGAGGCACCGGAGGGTTATCGCATGTAATTGAAAGAACAATATCCTTTGGATTTAAGCCTTCTGGTGCATTCTCAGGTAATTTACTTTTAGGGAAATTCCCATTATAAAACCTACCTTCAAAATGAAACTTCTCCATTTGAGGACCGCAATGTGGCTGATCTGGATTTATAGTTGAATCACCTATAATTTTAGCATGGATATCACTATTCGTCACATCAGATAAATAAGCTTTCGGCCGTTGAATATAATAATAAGCCCAATCATCTGTCGGCCCCTGTAGCTTTTCATATTTCTTTGTTGATCCAGAATAAGGAATATTTACAGTAATCAAAACTGGCGGTTTAAGCGGTTTTGGTGTTTTATCTATATTAATTGACTTGATCATTTTATCTGGAGTCATGTTATAGCCCCAGTGTATATTACCCTTGGCATCCTCGCCCTCAAAACCTGCAAATAATCCAATTTGATCTACATTTGTTATATCCCAGAAATTATCCTTACCTTTTTCCCTCGTGAATTCAAAGAATCCCCCAATCCACCATGGAGCACCATTTCCAGGAGCATTTCCTAATTCAAAATCTTTTTTATTAAAGGATGGATCATTACTATTTCCTAATAAATATCTTATATTTTGTGATTCAATTGTATCATATGAGCATTTATAGGGCTGATCCAATTTTAGTGGAGTATGATGTTTACCATTCCAGGGATCAGATGACCATGGTTGAATATAAGCTCTCTGTTTATCAGGGAAATTCTTTAAATTGCCATTTTCATAAGCTTGATGACTTCCACCATTCTCAAAATAAAGTATCAAATTAGGATCTTTTGTTTTATTGTAAATTTCAATCGAAGTTGCATAAATAGATATGCATCCAAAGCTTATAAAAAATAAAATTATAAGTTTTAGCGTTAATAATTTTTTCATTATTTGTCCCTTTTATTTTTTGTGTTAAATAAGTTTTCATCTTTTTTTCTTAAATTTCTATACGAATATTTTTTATTTACATTTAATGTAATTTTATATCCCGACATAAATTTGTATTTTTTTTAATAAAAAACAGTTATAATTTTCAAAAAAAATATCAATATGCATGCAATATTTCGCATATAGACAACACATATAATCTTTGTCCGAAATATTACATGCTAATTCACAAGTATTTTCATAAGTAGCATTAATAATTTTTCCATCATTTGTTAAATAAGGATTATTGTAAAAATTTGTAAAGAGAAAATCATAACATTCAAACCAAAAATATATGAAAAATGAGAGGATTATTCATTTGTCGTCAAAAATGACTAACTTAGAAAGAACGAGAAATGATTAACAATTAATTAAATGAACAACTATAAATATACTATAGTAAGTACTCAGGTTGGAAAGAACCATACTTAAGAGCAGCCTTCTCTTTAATAACATGATCGGATATTGAAGCTATGGGAACTTCAAAAAATAAAAATTAGCGGAAAAACAGATTTAGGTGGTTCTATACTTCCCTTTTCCAAAGCTGGATAGTCCTCAAGGATCTACCTAAAAGCTCTCCTAATTGTTGCTGTGTTAACTTTTTGTCTATTCTTATCTTCTTAAACTCTTTTTCACCAAACATAATCAAGTGCAATATTGCATATATTGTTATATTTTATTATATATCGCATGCAATATTACACTAAACTATCAATTTTAGAGAATGAATTACTGTTTATTATTCTGAGTGCAACATTATTTTTAACACTTCCTAAAATAAGGAGTCAAAATATGTATAATGATAATGATACAATACAAGAATATACGATTACAAATATGGTAAGCTATGGTCTCTATTCATTAGTCATAGCTGTTATAGCAGTTTTTATAAGCTATTTTTTACTATTGCCATCATATGTTCTTACATTTTCCGATGCTCATCTATTTCATATTATTCGCCCGCCTGGCCACATAATTTTTCCCCAAGAATTCTGTATTCTTTATGGGGGACTATTTACTACATCAATTTTCTGAAGATATTTCGGTTTATTGGAAATAATTTTTAAAAAAGATTAAGCTTTTGCCGTGTGCAGATTAATAATCTCTGTGTCAATTCTTATATTTCCACCACTCGTATAAATATATAAACTGTATTTAATATAAATAATCTCAATATTTTTACTGGTAATTACAGTAAAAATTAATAATCAAACAAAAGGTAAAAAAATGAAAAAGATACAAAATAAGATAATAACCGGGACAATAATACTGTATTGTATTTTGTTTACAACAATGAGTTATGCATGGGATGCAAATGTAGCTCCATCTCCATCAAAGTATTATTCCAATATGATAATATTTGGAGATAGTCAATCTGATATCGGTAATGTCCCGGAAAGCGGTACATTAGATACATCTGTTCATCACATACCTAATGATTCAGGAGTAATTCCAAATCAGGCATTAAAAATCCTGACAGATGCTTCATGGACACCTGATTCTTCACCTGTAGAATATTCAAAGCTCTTATATGGCATGCCATATACTGTTCCAGGAACAAAAAAAGTTTTCACTTATCCAACATTAGTCAAACTAAAAAGTTATTTAGGTTATCAATGGAGTCCTCTAAATGGTCTTCATAGAAATACTAGATCAGTAGGTTGGAGCGAATATTATATGAATATGATGAAGAATAACTTTGGCAGTAGCATTCTAAAACCATGGGTGGATATTTATCCAGCCACACCTAAATATGATCCAAATGTTTCAGTTGATTATGCATTTATTGGTGCACAGTCATGGACAGATATCAGACATGTAACTTTTTATAGACCCCAATACGGAGATATCCCTTATAACACACCTACAGATCCACAGAATATATACACTCTTAGACAGAATTATTATAACAACAATACAGATGAATCACAACTGGAAAAAATGGGAGATCCAGGCCTTGGAGTTCAAATCAAATATTTTCAAAAAGATCATAATGATAAAAAAACATATGTAGATAACAATACTCAGTACATAGTATGGAGTGGAGCAAACGATATAGCTGAGGCACTGGTTGTATATACAAAAAATCACAATCCTTTAGAATTCCTTAAAAAAATAGAAAAAACAATTCCAGATAGAGTAAGTGCAAGAGTTAAGCAACTACTAGATTCTGGAGTTCAGCCAAAACATATTGTAGTAATATCACAATATAACCTTGGACTGCTTCCGGTTGCACCAAAAGCAATACCTGATTGGTTCGTAAATTATTTAGTATATATATACAACTCTAGACTGAAAAATGATATTAAAAGTGTAGCTTTTCAATATAATATACATCATATGAGGTCAAAAGTTGATATTCAATTTCTAAATTTACAGCACACAATGAATGTACTTAGCAAAAAGGAACCATTTGCCGACCATAATAATCAAAGTTATATTGCAACATGCAACTTGCTTCAAAGACATAATTTAGAACAGGCTAAAGGCGTAGATACAACAGGATATATGTTTTGGAATGATGAGCATTTGACAACTCAGGGACAACAGGTAGTTGCCTATGAATTATATAAATTAGTTAATAGTGATGAGTTCACTAATTTTAATGAACCTAAACCTACTAAAGTCGTCACAGCAAATGACGTTGTACAATATCTGTAAATAGATAATTAACCAAAGAACGATTATTAATTTTAAAAAGTTTCTACTCTTTATTGTGAGGAGTAGAAACTTTTTATTTTAATAGAGAATAACAAATTCTTTTAACAAACTGCAGCAATAAATATTTAGGTATCTTTTATTTTTTAACTCAATATGTTATTTTTTTATAAATTATTATTTCGTTCGTTTGATATATTTGGTCAATTGATATATTTTATTATTATTATAAATAATCATTTAATCCGAAGAGTTCAAAATGAGCATAAAAAAGTTAATATGTAATAAGCAATTCATAATAGGCGTCATAATATTAATATGTGCTACTTCCGCAGCAATTGGATATTATAAATATATTTCATATTATCCTTCTACTGATGATGCTTATATCAAAGCATATATAGTACAAATTGCACCAAATATTAATGGAAATATTTCTTCAATAAATATTACTAATAATGAATATGTTAAAAAAGGAACACTTTTATTTACAATAGATAAAAAGCCTTACCAAATAGCAGTAAATAAAGCAAAAACAGATTTGTTACAAGCAGAACAAAATGTAAAATTATCAAAAAGTAATGCCCATGTAGCACAAGTTTTGGTCAATGAGGCTAATACTAATTATTTATACTCTAAACAGACATACAAGCGAAATACCTATTTAAATAAAAAACATATTGTTTCTAATCAACAGGAGGACGAAACAATCAAAAATTTTAATGTTTCAAAAGAAAAACTTGCTTCAGCATTATCTATATTAAAACAGAAAAAATTAAAAATAGATGTTGCAAATTCTACGGTAAAAGAATCTAACATTGAACTAAACAACGCAGAATTGAATTTAAGTTATACAAAAATATATGCACCTGCTGACGGATATGTAAGTAACTTTCATCTGGCTGCTGGAGAATATATAAATATTGGAGAACAATTGTTTGCTTTCATTGAATCTGATCAGTGGTGGATAAAAGCTAATTTTAAGGAAACTGATTTAAGAAGAATTAAACCTGGACAGGATGTAAACGTTTATATTGATATGTACGGGAAAAATATCTCTGGAAAAGTTCAAAGTATTGCTTATGGCAGTGGTTCTACATATTCGCTTATCCCCTCTGAAAATGCAACTGGCAACTGGGTAAAAGTAACTCAGAGGTTTCCAGTCAGAATACTTGTAAAAAACAATAATCTGAATGCTCCTCTAAGAGTTGGATCTACTGTAAATGTTACAGTAAATACAGTCTCTTAATAAATTTAAGAGGTATATTATGGAAAGTTTCTGGAGTGAAAAAAGAACATTTATTGCATTAGTACTTAGTGTACTGACACTAACTACAGTAATAGATATTACAATTGTCAGCGTAGCTCTTTCTCATATAATGGGATCAATAGGAGCTAATACAGATCAGGCTTCATGGATAATATCTGGTTATGTCATTGCTGCAACAATATGTATGCCGTTAAGTGGTCTTATTGCAAAATTGATTGGTAGAAAAAAAGCCATATTGATATGCTGTTTTATATTTGCTATTAATTCGGCTCTTTGCGGTATGTCAACTTCTTTAAGTGAAATCGTCTTATTCAGAGTTCTACAGGGAATTAGTGGAGCATTTATACCAACGTTAACAATGGGATACATTATTGAATCATTCAACGACAAGGAAAGACCTAAAATTCTTTCAGTATATACTCTTATGCTGATATCAGGTCCGATAGCTGGTCCAATATTAGGAGGTTTTATCACGCAGCATCTTGAGTGGAGATGGATTTTCTATATAAATCTACCAATCTGTATATTTTGTTTTCTTATTCTTGTAAAATATATGAAGGAATCAAAAATTGAACCGATAAAAATTGACTATTTAAGTTTTTTCTTCTTATGTATAGGTGTTGGCTTCATAGAGTTTTTTTTAAATGACGGCAATATCAGTGGATGGTTTTCATCAGAAACAATAACACTTTCATTAATTATCGGAATTATATTTATTGCTTTCTTCATCTGGCGTGCAACTTTAGGTAAGTCAGTAATAGATTTCAGAATATTTAAATACAAAAACTTTACTGTAGCATGCATTTTATTCATGCTTTATATGTGTTTGATATACGGTGTTCTCTGTTATTTTCCTCTATTCCTTGAGAACTCCTTCAAACTGCCGGTTGAAACAACAGGTATTTTGGTAGCACCTCGCGGCATAGTAGCACTTATTGCAACTCCTATTTTAGTCAAACTCTGTAAAAAAATAGATGTAAGATATTTTATTATAGGAGGTATTCTATGTTTTGGAATATCCAACTATCTACTGTTATTGTTAAGCCCGGCCTCCAGCCTTATATATTTAGTGCTTCCAGTTTTACTCCAAGGCGCTGCTGTTGCATTGTTTTTTATGCCTCTTATGATAATTGCCTATTACAAATTTCCTAAAGAATTATCAAATAGCGCAGGGGGCATGTTTAGTTTTTTCCAAATGCTGGGTTCTTCATTAGGTGCAGCCTTAGGCGCTATTTTGATCTCTCATATGACACAGGTAAATTGGCATTCTATGGTAAAATTTATTTCTCCATATAATTTAAATTTCAAATCATGGCTTCAAAATAGTCCGATTGATATTACACATCATGCAAAAATATTATTATCTTCAGAAATAATTAACTCAAATTCAGTTTTTATGAGCTATATAAATATGTTTTATTTTTCTCTGGCAGGATGTATTATATTATGCTTGATCCCCCTATTTTTTAATAAAATAAATAAAGTTGTAAAACAGCATAAAATATAACTATAATAAATATCATGAAAAAACAAGATAAAATATCTACAAAAGAAAAACTTCTAGAAGTCGCGATAGAGGAATTTGCTGAATATGGCTATGACGGAGTTTCAACACGTAGCCTAACATCCAAAGCCGGGTTGAACAATTATGCTATTTCGTATCATTTCGGTAGTAAAAAAGATCTTCACATGGCATGCATAGACAGTGTAGTAGAACAGTATAAAATTGATTTACAGCCTCTTGAAAATGAAATAAATTTTTTATTGGAAAATAACCTTGGATCAGATATATGGCGTTCCCTTTTAAAAAAAAGCTTATTATTTCATATAAAAATATTCATCAGTAATAAAACAAAATCAAGATATATTTTTTTCCTGAGATTAAAACTATCCAAATTCACTTCAGATGAAATTGCAACTAAAATAAGTTTAAATTATGAAGCCATAAAATTAATAATAAGTAAGGCTAATAATCTAACTGATAAAAATGAAAAAATAGTTTCTTTAAAATGTATGAATATATTTTCACTTCTGCACTCTCTTGTTGTCTCAAAACACATGATGCTGAAAACCTTTAACTGCGAAGACTACACGCCTGAATTTGTTGAAGAATTTCTTGAATATCTATTGACTTTAGCTACAGTATAAAAATCCCATAACTATTAATTTATTTCAATTTAAATTTGCATAAATTCTAAAATCATGTATTCTAATGCTCTTTTGGAAACTGACGGGATTTAAAATCCTTCCGTTTAAAAGGAAATAATTCCTTTTATGCAACAATAATGTATTGAGTTGAAAATATATGGATATTAGAAAATCAATAAGAAAAATAGTAGATAAGATATGGAAAGGTTACTGGAAGGCATTCGAAAAATTATGCTAAAATTCCATTAAAACATTCTATTCATTGAGCTCCCACTCTAACAGTTCAGGGAGCTTTTATCTTTTAATAAATAAAATTACAAATTTATTTTGGCTCTACGCCATTTACGGACAGAATTAATTATATAAATTTCATCACTTGACATTAAATCTTCGACTGTCACAACTCTTTCTGATATTTCATTATTGTCCAGAAGATAAGATCTGAATGTACCCGCAAGCAAACCGCTCTTTATTTCAGGGGTAATAAGTTTACCATCTTTTTTTATAACTATATTGGAAGAAGTACATTCAGTAATTTCTCTATCTGAGTTCCATAAGATGACTTCATCATATTCTGGAAATCTATTTTTATAGTGACTGTATATTGTTCTATTTGTAGTCTTATGATATAAAAAAGGATTATTCTTGTTTATCGGTTCATCCGCTAAAGTAACTTTTATTTCAGACATAGTTTCTGAAGGAAATTCTATTTCCTCTGATTCAACTGTTATTATACTATCGTGAGAAACCAGTAATCTGACTTTACAGGCAGCACTATTTAAGTTTTCAGCATGTTCAAGTAACTTTTGTTCAACATCGTCAATATTAAGTTTATATTCAAAATATTCTGCTGTTGAAGATAGCCTTTGTAAATGATAATCCAAAAGGAAAAAACCATCATCATTAGTCCATAAAAGACTTTCAAGGAGAGAAAATTGAGGTTGTCTCTGATTTAAAAATTTTGTTTTAATTATACACTCATTATATTCATCGCTATCAGTAGAGTCCCAAGTAATGCCTCCCCCTACACCATACTCAGCAGTTTCCTTATGTTTATCGATAATAACCGTTCGTATTGCGACATTAAACTGAGCTTTTGAGTCCGGCGTTATAAAACCGATAGCTCCCGTATATACTTTTCTAGGAGTATTTTCAAGGTCAGCAATTATTTTCATAGTATAAGCCTTAGGTGCTCCTGTAATGGATGCACATGGAAAAAGAGCTTTAAGTATTTCAGTCAAAGATTTTTTACTGTTTGCTTCTACTGTAGAAGTCATCTGCCATACCGTAGGATATTTCTCTACATCAAACAACGCCGGTACTTTTACTGTGCCTATTTCAGAAATTCTGCTCAAATCATTTCTAATCATATCCACTATCATAAGGTTTTCAGCCCTGTTTTTATTAGAATGATACAGTTTTACTGCTTCTTTTATATCGTCTTCAGTAGTATGCCGGCGACCCGCTGTACCTTTCATCGGCTTTGATACAATATTACCGTTATCATATCTGAAAAAAAGCTCTGGGGAAGCAGAACAAATTACAAAATCATCTGTTTCTATATATGCAGGATAATCTGCTTTTTGTGACTGAGCCAGTTCGCAGAAAAAACGCCAAGTATCTCCGCTGAACTGTGCATTACGCCGCATTGTATAATTAACCTGATAAGTATTACCTTCCCTTATATTCTCTTTTACGGCATAAATAGCTTTATCATACTCATCTCTGTTAACAGTAGACTGCCAGTCATGGCAGTATGTCATATTTGAAGAATAAGTCGGTATATCAATTTTATTATATGAAGAATAAAGGCCAAACCATATAAGAGGAAAATCATTATCAGATTTAATAACCTTCAATGCATAATCAAATGCAGGAGAAGCATCATATGATATAAATCCTACAGCATAAAGTTTATCCTGATTAACTCTTTTTTCTAAATATTCCAGCGTTGAAATAACTTCGTTTAAATCTGTTGTCTGAACTATCTCTACAGGATCAATATATTCTAACCAGCATTTATTTGTCGCATCATGTATTACAGATTTATTTTGCATTATATTTTTCAGCTTTAATTTTAATTTTTTATGTTTTCTATTCTATATTCTGAACTTGTTCTCTTATTTTTTCTACCTCAGTTTTAAAAGTCACAACCAGTGGGGATGTTGCCGGGCTTGCTGTTTTTACGCCCAAAGTGTTAATCTCACGCTGAAGTTCCTGGGTAAGAAAATCTAAATTACGCCCTATCGGTTTTTTCTTTTCTGACAACAATTTATAAAACTGTTTAAAGTGACTTTTCAGCCTTGTCAACTCTTCACTCACATCGCAACGATCTGAATAAATAACTATTTCACGAAGCAATCTGTCATCATCGTTAATATCAATTTTTTCATCTTCTATTTTTTTCATTAACCGCTCTTTGTAAATAGAAGGAAGGTTAGCAGTATAAGGTTCTATCTCATTAATTAAATTTTCCAGATGATTCAATCTTTCTCCTAAATCTTTTTTCAGAAATTCACCTTCTGCCAAACGGGTTTCTCTTAAATTATTCAATGCACCGTCAACAGTATCTAAAAGAGATTGAATAATAGATTCTGAATTCAGTTCAGGTTGAGCAGTTTCTATTACTTTAGGTAAGCTTATCAGTTCTTTTAGTGTCAGATTATTATCAATACCTAAACTGTTTTGCAATTCATTTGCATTATCTATATAAACTTTTAAAATATCTTGATTTATGGTTAGAGTTTCATTAAGAATTTTACCTGATAATATCATAAAGATTTTTACATTAACACTTCCTCTGCTTATCTTGTTTGATATTAATTTTCGTATTTTTAACTCCTGGTCATAAAACTCAGACGGCAAATTCAATTTTATATCAAGTTGTTTTCTATTTACTGTTCTGATTTCAACAGTAAATTTTATTCCATCAGGACAACAGCATTCACTGAATCCATAACCGGTCATACTCTTCATCAAGGACCTCAAATTCTTATTTTATGTGTTCTGTTAAGTATTAGTCAGTCATAACATTAATATACAAACAAATACTTTTAATTTTAACACTTAATGTTCTACTATTTCATATATTGCGATTGATAACATGTTAAATTATTTTACTTTACCTAAATATCAATTAGTTAAATTATTTAATTTTTAAAACTATAAAAATAATCACATAATCATATGAACGAAATAGATATCAATAAGGCACTGGAAGAACTCACTACTTCACAATATTTAAATGTTGTTGCAATTGAACCAGGCACTAATGGAACAGCTGAACTTTTTATAAGGAAAAGTGATTCAGTAAAAAAAGAAATAGCTTCATTTCGTCCATTTCTGCTTCTGTTAGCACCGGAACTGCTAGACACTTTAGAAGAAACAGTCAAAATAACGGAACTCAGTGGATCTAATCCTTTTGCATTTCTGGCAGAATTTGCAGATCTAACAGCATATTTTGATGCAGTTAAGCATCTAAAAAAAATAACAGGTCTATCACCTTCTTCATTTAATGCACCATACAGACTGTTTACTGATATTCAACAGCAGATATTAATGAGTCTGAATACCAGATTATTTAGAAATATGAAGTTTACTGATCTTAGACGTTTTCAGTTCGACCTGGAAACGTTAACAACAGAAGGTTATGATTTTCCAAATCCGAAAAGAGAAGATGACAAAATTATTATTATCAGCATGAGTGACAGTACAGGCTGGGAAAAATGTCTGATTGTTAATGAAGACACAACAGAGAAAGATATAATTGAAGAATTTGTCGTGACAGTAAAAGAAAGAGACCCTGATGTAATTGAAGGCCATAACCTATTTAGATTTGATTTACCGTTCATAGAAACAAGAGCAAAACGACACAAGGTTAAACTTTCACTTGGAAGAGATAATTCCACACCTAAAACTAGAAATTCAAGATTCAGTGTAGCTGAAAGATCTACTTCATATAAACGTTATGAAATTTATGGCCGTCATATTGTCGACACATATTTTCTTGCACAATTATATGATGTAAGCCACCGAAATTTAGAAAGCTACGGGCTTAAAGCAATTGCAAAACATTTCAATATTGCATCTGAAGAAAGAACATATATAGATGCTGGAAATATTATAAAATACTATAACGAAAGCAGAGAAGAATTAGTCGCTTATGCTCTTGATGATGCAAGAGAAACAAGAGATGTTTCAGCTATACTTTCTCCAAGTTATTTCTACCAAACTCAACTTCAGCCATTCTCATATCAAAATATTATTGTAAGAGGTAATGCAACAAGAATTGATGCTCTTCTCATCAGCGCTTACCTTAATAAAAGAGAATCAATTCCTACGTCAGAACAGCCTAGACAAATTTCAGGTGCACTAACCGATGCCATGGAAACGGGTATTTTTAAAAATGTATGGCATTGTGATATCAGATCACTCTATCCTTCAATAATTCTTTCTGAAAAATGGTGTCCAAGCAGAGACAGTAAGAAAGTATTTCCTTTTTTACTGGATAAACTGCGTACAATAAGACTGCATGCCAAAGATAGTGAGAAAAAAGCAAATGACAGAAGTGAAAAGGAACTTTTTAATTCTCTGCAGACTAGTTTTAAAATCATGATAAACTCGTTTTATGGATATTTAGCTTTTTCACAGGGCACATTCAACGATTATGACATGGCAGAGAACATAACTACAAAAGGAAGAGAAATATTAACACTTATGTTAAATTTTCTTAAAGACAGCGGAGCAAAAGTAATTGAAATGGATACTGACGGTATCTACTTCCAACCTCCTCAAGGTGTCACATCTGTAAACGAAATGGAAAGTAACATTCAAAATATACTGCCCGAAGGAATTGAAGTTGAACTTGATTCTACTTATAAGAAAATGTTTTCCTATAAAAGTAAGAACTATGCACTATT
Organism: Victivallales bacterium; assembly: GCA_036011305.1. Classification (GTDB taxonomy): domain Bacteria; phylum Verrucomicrobiota; class Lentisphaeria; order Victivallales; family GWF2-38-69; genus DASCNA01. Next base: position 32,321 of record DASCNA010000066.1, on the reverse strand, counting down.
AACAGATAAAGAAGAAGTATTAATAACAGGAGCTGCATTAAAATCCAGAGGTGTTGAACCTTTTATCAGAGAATATATTAATGAATTTCTTCATTTGCTCCTTAATGAAGAGTATGGAAAAATTCATAATTATACTGAAGATTTTAAAAACAGAATTGAAGCTCATAAAATACCTTTATCAAAAATAGCTAAATCAGAAACATTAAAAGAGTCCCCTGATAATTATAAAATAAAAATCAATACGGGAAAAGGCAGAAGAAGTGCAGCCTATGAACTGGCTTTAAAATCTACCAGAGCTTATAGGCAAGGTGATCAAATTTCATATTATGTTATAGGAGTAAAAAAGAAACTTTCTGTAGTTGATAATTCCTCGCTGCTATCTGATGCACCTGAAATGCGAAATGAAAACACACTTTATTACATAGGTAAACTGGATGACATTTACAAAAAATTTGCAGCCTTCATTCCTGAAAAAAATGAGGACAATGATTTGTTCAGCCTAAAATAAACTCTTCTGAAAGTAGTAAGTATTATGGAAAAGAAAAATATATCATTGGCAGAAACTCCCAGACAATTGTGTGAATCTGTTTCAAAATTTATTAAGAACGAATATAAGTTTGCTAAAAGACCATGGGATAGGTTCAGACCTGATAAAACATCATGGTGGCTGGTTCCTTCCAGTAAACTTCCTCATTACAAACATGGAAAATTCTATTTTAACTGGGGAGATGCTGCGCAAAATTCACTTCTGTGCGGTTTATATATTGAAAAAGGACTTGATGAAGCGCTTGCTCCTGTATACAACTCTAGAAAGGCTAAAAGCTTTATTATGGATGATTCTTGGAACTGGAATAATTTTATCGCTTGTCTAAACAGTGAAGAATTCACTACAAAATTATCTAAAATAGATCCTTCTGTAGTTCCAAATATTGAACTTTATATAGATGGCGGATATGTATCAGAACCAACCTCATTCGATCCTCTACAGGATAAGAAACTTTCATGGGATTATTATAAATTCAACTTAGAAACAGAAACCGGTAATATTACTTTAGAAACATCTAAAAGAAAAGCTTTTGTCCTGAAATTACATCATATTAAAAAGATGTCCGAACTAATAACAGAGCTTAATAAATTATCAGAAGACAACTGGTTATGGCTTAATCTGTTTTTTGCTTTAAGAATAGAGCAAGATAAAATTATTGAGACGGTAAAATCGTCTGATAATATCTGGTCCAATTTTCTAAGACATTTTATAAACTTTGTAAAATAAATTTTTTATGTTTTCTCTAACGGGCTACTATATTGAAATATTGACCAACTAGATTACATTATAGGCTTTTAAATTTAGGTTGGTAACATGATAAGTATACAAAGTACAGTAGTCAAATTTATCGCAAAATATTATGTGAGGCCTGGTTATTATCCTGATTTGGATGTAAACAGGCTTAGGAAAACAGATGTTAAATCTCCTTCAGCAACACTAGTTCGCGGATGTACTAGAGAAATGAAAACAATTAACGGTGTTGACTGTACTATTTTGACTCCCTCCAATCAAACTTCAAACCGAATATTGATATATATTCACGGTGGCGGATATGTTAGCGGCCCAAATAAAATGCATTGGAAAATGCTGGCAAATATATGTAGAAAAACAGGAAATAAGGCAATTTTGGTAAATTATGGTTTAGCCCCGGAATCCTCCTGTCTCAATTCGATAGAGGATGTAATTTCGGTATATAATAATTTGATATCTGAAATCAATGCCAGTGAGATTTATTTCTTGGGAGATTCAGCGGGAGGAGGTTTATCTCTGGCTACCATATTAAAGTTAAAAGAAGATAGAAAACCTTTACCTGCGGCCCTTATTTTGCTGTCTCCTTTTTTAGATATGACTTTAAGTAATCCTGAAATAGAAAATATAGAACCATATGATACTGTTCTTTACAAGAAAGGGCTACAAGACGTAGGTAAAATATATGCTGGAGATTTTGATTTATCACATCCTTTTTTATCCCCAATTAACGGAAATCTGGAAGGGCTCCCACCAACACTTTTATTGATAGGAACTCATGATATATTTCTCAGCGATTGCAGAAAATTCAGAGATAAAGCAAAAAAATCTGGAATTCGCTTAACTTACAAAGAATGGGATAAAATGTTTCATCTATGGATGCTTGTAGTTTCACTTGTCCCGGAAGCTAATAAAGCGGTAAAAACTATTGTTAATTTTATTACTGCAACAATAGAGTCACCTAAAGTTACCAGCCACATAAGATAACAATAATTAACTGGTTCATTGGTCTTTTTCAATTAGAATTGAATCAGTCAAAATCGTTAAAACAGTAAAATTTTTTAACAATATCTTATACAGTATTCTAAAACAATTTGATGACTTAATAAGATGATTCAGATAACAGGAATATTTTACCTGTTATCAGTGTATTAAATTATAGATTTAACTAATTTTAACTTTTGTTATATTCAATAGACATAATCTTATCACCTATGTCAGCACCGGAATTTTCAGATATGTAAACATTAACAACCTTGCAGTTTTCAGGTGCCTTTATAGTATAATCATCATGTGCGATTTCTAAATTTTTTATTTCCAGTTTTAAATGCTCAACATGCAGTTGGCTTTTTTTATAATCAAAGTGACTATTTTCCGCTTCACTCACACTAATAGAATTTGTTTTTATCAGCTTTGAAGTTCTTTTATAATCCAGTTCATTTTCCTGAAGATCTTTGATAGCTGATGCCAGTTCTATTTTTTTAATTTTAATATTATTTACTGAAATACTGGATAAAAATTTCACAAGTACATCACCTTCTTTAACTTCTTTGCCTACAGGAGCAATATAACTGACAATACCAGTCGCACTTGATGTTACTTCAACAGATGCAGATAATATGCTCGGCATAATCCCCAGTGACACAGCAGTAAATAAAACTACTATAATTTTCATCATATTTTCCCTTTTTGAAATTATTACTTTGGTTAAAGATTAGAGGTATTTTTTTCTTTATAGTATATATCTTTAGCAGATTAATACCGGCAAAACATCAAGATAACTTTATATTCTCATAAAACCTAAAAATGTATTTATTAGACATATCTCAGACTTTGCAGAACTCAATTCGGTATAATTACTTATCCTGTCACTTAGTAGCTATTCAGAAACAAACCAAAAAATTTAACTCAAAATATCCGCATTGTTCTAAATAATCAGAATATAATTAGAGTTTTATTTCAGCCTTAGATAAATTGATGTTGCTTAAAAATACAAAACACAAGAATTAGAAAATAATATGTAAGAAATTAAATATCAAACCAAGTTTAACTTTATTTTTAAATAAAAATTCAGAGTTTTTTATATAAAAATATTGTGAGCTTTCTTTAACTATGGCATATCTTTAGCTGTTGATAATCACAATATATTCAAACACAAAAAAGGCTGCATTTTTAAATACAGCCTTAAACTATAGATAGTAAAACTTGATTAGCTTATTTTAATAACTTTAGTTTCTTTCTTTATTTTATTCAGATCAACAGGAACATTAACTATTAATACTCCATTATCATAATTTGAAGTTATTTTGTTAATATCTGCATTATTGCACACTTTATAGTAAATTTTAAAATTGCGTGTAATAACGTTATTTACAGGTTTATTTGTCTTTTTATTAATTTGATTTTCCCCAGTAACAACCATTTGATTGCCGACAATTTTAATATTAAAATCATTTTTAGTCAGCCCTGGAGCAGAAATAATTATTTGTGAACCATCTGTAACTTTTTTTACTGCCTGTCTAGGCATTGTTGCTATACTGCTCTGATATCCATGATAAAACGGAGTGTCAACTACAAAGAAATCTATATTTTCAGAGGTTTTCATACTGCTTGCAGGGGTACCTTTAACAGCTTTATTTGACTGTTGCGCAGTTTGAGCTGCTTCTAACGAAAAAGCAGAAACGGCAAAAATTAAACTCAGGCTTAATACAATAATAGATTTTTTGTTCATTGTTCAATTTCCTTTTAAGTTGTTTATTTTCTTGAGCTAAAACTTATAACACTGATTCTTTGAATAACAATATATTTTTCAGATAATTTATTATAATAAATCTACTCAAAACAGGTTCATAATAACTATTTTCCCGTTTTTTAATTGCACTAAAAAACAGGTAATTTAATGTCTCTCTAAGGTTTACAGTCAATGAAGATTCTTACAAAAATATGGTATTGGATTTAAAATCACTTAAATAAGTTAAGATTCCGGAAACTGAAGCAAAGACTGAATGTAATCCAAAAAGCAAATCTAGAACAGATCTACATTGATACATCTAGTTGATATAGTAATTAGACAGGAGAACATATTCATAAAAATAGCCATATATTAAATCGTCGGGTAAAAAAATCTGTAACGTATTAAATTGTAGCTTCTTTAACTAAATATTCTATATATTCATCAATAAATTTCGGTGTATATTTCCTAAATCCGAATGAATTAAGAACAATATATTCAGAAACAACCAAAGCATGAATAAGAGAAGTGATAACTAAACTTTTTTTTATTACTTCAGGAGAACATGAATCAAGTTTATTTATACCTCCTATTACTTTATGTGTCAATATTATATGGCTATCCAAATCTTCTGTATGCTTAGGAGAGGAAATATCTGCAAGTTTGGCTCTAAATAGAAATAAGTACAGGTTTCTGCTTTTAGGCTCAGTAAAAAATGTAATTCTCTTCAGCAACATTTTTTTAAATATAGAAAGCCACATTTCAGGCTCAAGTTTATTTTCTTCAGCAAATGCAACTTCATGTTCAATGGTAATCATATTTTCATTTGACTTAGCATAAACATACTCGATGCAGGAATTGTAAAGCTGTTTTTTACCCCCAAAATGGTAAGAAATCATTGTATTGTTAATATCTGCTTCCAAAGCAATATCTCTAATTGATGCGCCCTCATATCCCTTTTCAGAAAAATGATTTATAGCAGATTTTATTAGTTTTTCTTTTGTTTTCTTATATGCTTTCATAATAAACACCTATTTTAAATCTCTATGATCATTTTTAAATAGATCAACAATAATTTATGTTTTCCCAAATTAAGGAAGAATCAAATTATCATAATGCAATAGACTGTGTTTTCACCGATATGATCCCATTCAATTTTAAATTAATCATTGGATTTTGAATTCATGAAAATTTTTTACCCAGCCTATGAAATTTACAACAATACATTGTTTCAGCAATTTTCACATTCATTTAATTATATTTTTCTGCATTTGCTTTATATTTGTATATAAAATCGTTAAATTTTTGACATGTCTAACAAATAGTTGGTAAACATATCTATAAATTCAGCATTATATTCCTCACATTTAAACACATTCAAAATTTCTTCTTTTGAAGTTATGAGTAAGTTAAGAGTTGATACTATACGTATGACGGTAAGATCAGCCGATTTATTATTCTCATACACTATACAGTTAGTTTTGTTTATCAATAATTTTAAAATGTTTACTGTTTCAGCTGACTTGGATTCTATTTTATCATAACGAAATTTAGAAAGTTTCATCCTAAGAAGAAATAAAAATTTAAGCTTTCTATTACCATCAATAAAAGATTTTATAACTTGAGATAAATATTTTTTGAATAATGAAGACCATACTTTATGATTTAAATTATTTTCCAGGCAAAATTTTATATCTTCTCTTATCGATTCCATACTCTTTTTATCATTTTCCAAAAGAGTATCAATGCAAGCCCTGTAAAGTTCCAACTTACTTCCAAAATAATAAGATAAAGCATGACTGTTTACACCTGCTTCTTTAGCTAAAGATCGTATAGAAACTGCATCATAGCTATACTCAGCAAACATTCTAACTGCAGTTATAAGTATCTTATCTTTTGTCAACAGACCATTACTGTTTTTCATTTTCTATCTACCCCTCATCTATGCAGTTACTTTTTTAATCTTATTAAGGAACAACACTACTACAGCAATCATGATACATGCGACGACAGAGAAATAGAATAAGTTCAGATAACTGTTAAAAATTGAAAGTTTAGATATTTCTAAAAATGCTAAATGAATTTTACTATTCTCAGTTATATTTTGTCCTATTCTATCTGTCCAGTAGCTGAAAGAGCTATTATAAGGACTTATATGTCTTACCAATGAATTCCAGTGAACCTGTTCCATATGAGAAAGAATAATAGCACCGACGGCTATACCAAAAGATCCCCCTATCATTTGAAAAAAGCTGAAAACTCCTCCTGCTGTGTTGGACAGTTCTTTTGGAAACTTATAATATGCCAGCATCATTAGAGGCATAAAGAAAAATGCAAATGCTGCCCCTTGAAGCATAATTGGAGGAAGCAGATAGATAAAATCGGCTTGAGGACTTATACCTGCCATAATATAACTTGCTAAACAAAAACACATCATACCTAAAATTACTAAAATTTTGGCATCAATTTTTTTGCACAGTTTACTCAAAAATGGAGTTATAATAATTGCAGCAATACCTCTTGGAGCTACAACGAAGCCGGTAGTTTCAACCGGGTATTTAAATGAATTTTCCAAAAAAAGCGGAAAATAAGCTAAAATAGAATATGCAATACACATATAAATCGTTAAAATAAAGCATGAAATAACATAGTTTTTATATTTAAAAATTCTGAAATCAATAATTGATTTACCAAGAACAGCCCTCCATATAAAGAATATCATGAATAATATTCCGAATATTAATGAGAGAGTAACGGCCTTTGAGGAAAACCAGTCATTTAAGTTTCCTGCATTTACAAAGTATTCAATAAGACCAATTGAAATACATAGTAAGAAAAAACTGATGAAGTCAACTTTAAGAGATTCAATTTTACTTTCTTCCATATTTCTCATAAGAATAATGAAGCATATCAAACATATAGGAACATTTACATAAAATATCCATCCCCACCCCATGTGCTGAGTAATAAATCCACCCATGATAGGGCCTAAAATGGGACCTGCAACTACCATCATAGTATAAAGAGTTAATACTCTGGGCCTTTCTTCGTTATTAAAGCCTCCTATTATATATCCCATAGTTAAAGATGGTATAAAAGCTCCTCCAATTCCCTGAAGTATTCTAAAAAGAACAATTTCGTTCAATGAAGTTGACTGTCCACATAAAATAGAAGTTACTGCAAAAATAGCGCAGCATATTAAGATAGCTCTTTTTCTCCCGATAAGTTTTGCTATCATTCCGCTCAGCGGCATACATATCGCTGCTGAAATTACATATCCTGAAATAATCCATGAAGCTTGGGATGTATTGGCCCCTATTGTTCCCATTATATGCGGGAGTCCTACGCTTACTATCGTTATATCAATAATTGTAGTTAATGTTAATATACTTAATGCTACTGCTGTAATTGATTTTCTCTGGAACCAGAAATTATTCATGATACACCTCCAAATAAACTATTTTTCAAGATACTGTATCAACTGTAACTTCGACACTTGAACCAACCCTCAAATTGTTTTTGGGATTGTTTATTTTGATTCTTATGGGAAATCTCTGTGTTACTTTTACCCAGTTACCTGTTCCATTTTCAGGAGGAAGAAGTGAAAATGTAACTCCACTGCCGTACCCTAAACTTTCAACAGTACCAGTTATATCTTCATTATACATATCAACATGAACTTTCACTTTCTGTCCAGGATGGATCCTTTTCATATCTGTTTCTTTAAATTCAGCTCTTACCCACCATGCTTTTGAATCTATAAAAGCAAATAGTTTTTCACCTGTTGATACATATTCACCGTGATTAATATTGAAATTACTTACATATCCGTCTGACGGCGCATAAATTGTTGTTTGGGTTAAATTAAAATTAGCATTCTCATGTTCACTATTTGCTTCTTTTAATTCGCTTTCGGCTACTTTTATACCTTCCTTCGCCTCCTCCAACAAAGAAACAGCTTTATAACTTTGAGATTTGGTTATTTTATAATCTGCATATGCCTGGTCTGTCAGCTGATCCGAAACAGCTTTTGTTTTGTTTAGTAATTTATAGCGTCTATATGTTTGTGAGGCAAAAGTCATTTTTGCTTTACATTCCTGATAATTACTTAAAGCAACTTGGACTTTAGTCTTAGATAATTTGACATCCTGTTTTGCCTGATTCACATCGGCTTCAGCTTTATTTACAGCCAACTTATATGGTTTCTGCTCTATTTTTACAAGCAGTGTTCCTTTTTTAACAAATTCATTGTCAACTACATAAACTTTATCAATTTTCCCGCTTACATACGGAGAAATTCCTACAATATTTGCTTTTATATATGCGTCGTCGGTTGACGGATAGTAGGCAGCATATATATAATACCCTAAGCAACCGATAGATACTATTAACATAATAGCAACCCCAATCCAGAATTTCTTGTTTTTTATAATCCTTAAAGCGTTCATTTGTTCTCTCCTTTATTTAATAATAACTAATGTACAACAATAGCTTTAATATATCAAGCATTTATATTGTTTTTTTATGCATATGCTTGATTTTTATACGTTATTATTATTCTTTTTGTATTTATTACTAGAAATAAGAATTTAATGTTTTCTTCAAAAATGATATTATGTAAGATTGTAATTTATAATTATGACAGCATAACCTATTGCCTTATTTTCCTCACACTAGCTAATTGATAATTAATACCAATCCGTCTAACTATTTATTATTACAAACTAATGGGGGGCAAGGTTTCATTCCGAACCGTTAATATGAGCATCATTATTGCATATTAAAATTTCAGATTAAATATGAGAAATAACGTGATCAGCTGACTGAGAAGTCAGTCCCCACTGCGTAATAACATTATTTACTAAATTTATTAAATGGAAAGGTATAATTAGAGTTCCTGTATAATGGTAAAAATAAAGAATTCTTATTATAAGGAATAACTACTTAAAGTAGTAATTGAACAATTTGTCGAATATGAATATGATGCCGTTTTTATTAGAAGACTTACAGCTGTAAACAGTTATGCTCTGACCTATTATTTTGCCCGTAAAATAGGTTTATTTAAGGCATGCACTATCAGCCTATAGGATCAGTATGAAAGTTGGTTTGGAGACTGTAAAATATGAATTGATACTATAACCCTGATTATAAACTCGCTTACAGTCCTGCAAATAAGGATTTAAGAATAGTTTCTATTGTGTCATATCTATGGCATACCTGTACCTGACGCCGTATCAATATTCACTATCTCAATTCTTCCGGTTTTTAATTCATTCAATAAATCAACATCAAGAGATAATTGGTCTATAGTGCATATGAATAGTGTTTTTCTATCTTCTCCACCAAGCATACAGGCAAGAGGACAAGCGCCGACAGTTTCGATACAGTGAGTGATATTCCCTCCCTTTTCTACCCTAATACAATCATGATTTGTAGCTACCCACACAGCACCTTCACTATCTAAACAAATACCGTCAGGATGATATTTGTCATCTAATTCAGCAAAAATCTCTTTGTTTTCCAGCTCACCATTATCTAAAATATCAAATATGCTTAATTTTGATGCAAAAGTTTCAGCAACTATCAACTTTTTAGTATCAGGAGTAATGATCATTCCATTTGGAAAATTTAAATTTTCAGCGGCAATACTCCCTTCTCCTTTTTCGTTAATAATCGCAATTGGTGCATTAACTTCAGATGGAATATTTTCTGGACTGTCCATTTTACAGCCAGTATTTCCCGTATAAATATTTCCTTCTTTACTAATTACCATATCATTAAAAAGATATGGACTTATATTGGTTAATTCGGTGAGTTTGCAGAAACTGCTCTCATCCTTGATCATAATAGATGGTTTATTTTTGTTATTTTCTACATATACCAACCGACCATCAGGAAGCCAGTCAATGCCAATAGAAGGCACTGAAAATTCAACTTTCAAATCACCACTCATATTACATGACAAAATCTGATCTGCAAAAATATTTGAAAACCACAATCTGTTATTATGCCATCTGGGGCATTCCGGGAACACTAAACCGTCAATTAATACTTCTGTCTTCATATTGGAATCTCGTTCATTAAAATACAAATATATAATATTTTTTCATTTTTCATACTATATGCGCAGAATAATCAGAACCAATACAAAAACAGAAAAAGCGACTTAAAAAGTCACTTTTAAAATTTATATGAGATGTAATTATCTGCCGGTTTTTTTAGATTTGCCCTTAGTTTTCAATTGCTCTTTTTTAGCCATTTCTTTGCGTATAGTTTTATCCTCGATTTTTTTAATCTCTTTGTTTTGTTTCATTTCCTGTAAAGTTACTTCTTCTTCTATTTTTTTATTAAGCAGTAAAGTCTGAGTAAAATTCCATGTTTTAAAGGTTTGGTAATTATCAATACGTACTTCAGCTTTAGCTTCTGCTACACCTAATTTGTCTGTAACTAAGACATTGCATTTTAATTTTATGATTTCGCCAGACAATATTTCTACAGGTTCGCCTTTTACTATAAGCATTTTAGGAGCTAAGAAAACCACCTCGCCCTCCTCATAATCTACCTTGGTAACCTTTAAATGCATATAATACTGATCTTTTTTTACAGCAGGTTTTATTTTTATTTTACTTACATACGAGAGCTGGGGAGGAGTACTGCTGCACCCTATAAGAAATAATGTTAAAAGTAAAAAAAATGTTTTTATTAATTTCGACATAATTTAAGGCTCCAATAAAATTGAATTATGTATAGTTATTCAAATGAAATCATATACCATCATTATAACAAAATTATTTTTTATAATCAACAAGCTATAAGAGTGTAGTTTAATAATATCCTTCCTATATACAACGAATGACTGCAATCAGACAATATTAACAACCTACAGACAAAATATTTTGTCTCAATTTGCAGCTATAATCCCACCATATGAATCACGATATTTCATAGTTATAATTTCTCTATATGACTTTACCATTACTCTGGCTGGACGCGGAAAAGAGTTGGTATTAGATGAAAAAAATGGAAATTATAAGCTCCAGTGTTATGAATAATAACAATATCCCCCTCTTTCTATTCTTCTATCAAAACTCACTTTATATTTAGTTATCATGTCACCTGAAAAACATAAAATTCCAGCAAATTCATAAATACCTCAGAATTTTATCAATCTATTTTCACATTCAATACGAGTTGTTAATCTTTTATCCACCAATTAATCTTCGCGCAATAATATTTGTCCTGCTCTGGCAGAAGTATGTTTGCCATTTTTTACAACTCTTGTACCATTTACAAAAACATCAATAATACCTTTTGGATATTGCCTGGAATTATGATAATCAGGTTCTGCAGCTATTTTATTTTTATCAAAAATAACTAAGTCGGCATAGTTGTTTTCTTTTATAAGGCCTCTGCATTTAAGATTAAATTTTTTAGCAGGTTTTTCAGTCATTTTATGAATAGCAGTTTCCATAGTCAAAACCTTTTCATCTCTTGCATAATAACTTAATGACCTTGGAAAAGTACCGTAAAGTCTTGGGTGAGGATTTCCTTTTACGGGAATACCGTCAGAAGCGATAATAGTTAAGGGATCAGACATGATTTTTCTAATATCCTCCTCTCCCATAGTATTCAGAAAAGTGGCAACCGGATCATCTGTCTCAATTAAATTGTTAAGAGCTTTTTTTGGAGTTATTTTATATTTTTCTGCTATAGATTCAATATCCATACCTAAACTGTCAGGATAAATTTTAGAAGAGGATATAATAGCCTGTGAATAATGCAAATCCATACCTTTTCCAGCAAAAGCACCACTTCTGGCAATCTCCTTCAATGAGGTTGAACCTGATGAATACGGATATTGATCGACAGTAATATTCAGTCCGCCGGCAACTGCATTGTGAATAAGCCCCAAAGCTTCATCTGCTTTGCCCCAGTTTTTCTTTCCGCACGCTTTAAAATGTGAAATCTCCATCGCTACTTCACTTTCTTCCGCTATTCTGACAGCTTCTTTAATAGCATTTATAAGGTCATCGTCTTCATTTCTCATATGGATAGTAAAAACAGCATTTGTATTTATACATATCTTTAATAATGAAATAATTTCTTCAGTTCTGCTGTAACATCCGGGAATATAAAATAGTCCGGCGGAAAGGCCTACAGCTCCCGCTTCAAGCCCTTCTCTCAAATATGACTGCATTTTCATTATATCATTTCCAGCCGGCTGGTTTCTTTTATCATTTCCTACAACAGCAGAGTGAAAAGTGTTATGCCCAGCCAGCAAACCTATATTTATACTTGTAGGATTGTCCGTCAAATATTGAAGATACCCTTTATGTCCATCCCATTGCACAATATCATCATCTCTGCTAATAATAGAATCTTTCATAGCTGTTTTATATGGAGCAACACTAAAACCGCAATTACCTACAATTGAACTTGTAACGCCTTGCATAATTTTGAAGCTCATATCCGGATTTTGAATTGCGGCATATTCATCATGTGTGTGAATATCAATAAAACCCGGAGAAATAGCCAGTCCACTCCCATCAATTAATGAATTAGCTTTTTTGTCCAAAGTTCCGATTGCTGCAATAAATTTTCCTTTAATGCCTATATCTGCAATAAAAGGTTTTCCGCCTGTTCCGTTATAGACTGATATATTATAAATAATAGTATCATACATAGCTTTATCTACTCTATTTTTTTTGCCTTTTACTTCAGTCATATTCAAACTCCAATTATCTTAAACTTCAGAATACTTAATAACGCCACTTTTAATAAGATTATTTAATTTCAAACTATCCAGTTCTACACCTAGTCCATAATCAGAATTAGGAATCCTACAGCCATTTACAAATTCCAATTTATCTACAATATGATCCTGTAAATCCAAATCCATATCAATATCGCTTAAGATAACGTTTTCTGTAGAAACAGCAAAATGAATACTCGCAGCAGAAGCGATATAACAATCCAGCATTGAACCTACCATAATCTTCAGACCGGCTTTTCTACATAAATTCGCAATCTGTTTAGCAGGCCAGATACCGGCAGTTTTCTGCAGTTTTATATTAATTCCATGAGCAGCATTATGTTGTATTATTTTTTTTACATCATTAATATCAACAGCTGATTCATCTGCAAAAATTAAAGAATTACTGATGTGCTCTTTCACATATTTTAGTTTATCCAGATCACCTTTATCGCACGGTTCTTCAATCAGCATAACATTTCCAAGAGTACAGCAAATTTCATTAAGAGTTTTTACAGCTTCATCGGGTTTGGAAAAACCCTGGTTTGCATCCAGAACATATGTGACATTTTTATCAAAACAGTTTTTAACAGCAGAACATCTTTCTATGTCTCCATCCCCTTTTAATTTTATCTTAACAGTATTCAAATGGGGATGTTTCGACATAATTCTATTAGCTTCCTGCACAGTAGACTCAACTGAATTTTGTAAAAATATTGTGACGGAATTGGGAATTTCCCTGAATGATCCCCTGTAAAATTTATAACTTGGTATTTTAAGAACTCTACCTTTCAAATCATGGAAAGCGAAATCCAATGCAGCTTTTAGTGTTGTGGATTTTATACATTGCTTTTCAAGTATAGAATGGAAATCGGACAATGTCGAATGAATAGGATCAACTTCAATCTGCTTCAGATTCTTCAGCTCTCTGATCACATCTTTCTGATCATCTCCGGTAATTCCTTTGAAAGGTGCAGCTTCTCCGAGGCCAATAAAATTTTTATATTTCAATTCTACTATAACATTTTCTCTATAATACCATGTATAAAATGATATGGACAGCGGGGTTTCCAGTTTATATTCGTATACATATCCATTTACAGTAATCATAATCAATCCACCTCATATAATTAAAAGCTACAGTATTAGCGTTTTTTTCAATTCATCTGAGAAAATGGATATTATATCAAGATTTTTCAAATGCTCTTTCTGCTCGTTATATCTAAAAACTGCATTATAAATATAATTCATCCCAAACAAATTCGCTTCTCTGACAGTAACTTTCTTAATTTTCTCAATTGCAATGTCGTCAAAACCATTTTTCTCAAGAATCTCAAAAGTGCCGGATGGAAAATAATTACCATCATCAGCTTTATTGAAAATAAATTCAAAACCTGTACATAAATAATCGGTTTTAATCTTTTTTATAATTTTACCCCACCTGTTATGCCCTGTTTCAAGTAATGCTTCAGACAGCATGTCACGCATAACAGTTAAATAATCCACCTGCATGAACCCTCCACAACAGGCAAGGTTTCGAACAAAAGCTATTTCAAGAAAAACAGTAAACAAGCCTGGTAATAATTTCTTTCTTTTGAGAGCATTTATAATAGAATCCGAATCATATTTAATTGTAAATTTATCCTTTGAATCTGTGATTCCAGTTAAAAACAAAGTGCCATTTTCACTGGCTAAAATTAAAGGTACTCTCCTTCCTTTACTATCAATTCCCCAGAAAAAAACAGTCCCGCACCCTCCTTTTAATCTGGCTCTATCCTCTTTATATTTCAGTTTTTTTTCTGGTTCTGAAAGAATATGGTCCAGTTCGGATAGTGAATAGTTCAGCTCATTCAATTTCCTGACATCCCAGCATCCATATTTCCCGCTGAGCTTATTTAACAGATTCTCTCTTAGTTCAGTATCAAATAATATTTTATATAAGAGACTTGAATAATTATTGAGATCCTGTTCAATCAATTCTACTGCAATAGGTTCTATTTCAAGGTTTACTGTATCAGAAAGTCTATACCCGTCTGTACAGTTCTGAAATAAAAGCTGCCACAGCTTACTGTTAATAACATTCAACTGCTCAGAGCATGAATCTAAATTTAAGATTTCTTCATTATTATAAATTTCGTTAATGACTTTCAGTATAACTTGATATTTTTTATGAGAAAGTTTTCTATTTTGTAAAAGTTTTTCTGCTTTATTCAGTAGTTTTACTAGATCACTATATTTAAAAGGAGCTGTACAATAAACCATACTGTTTTTAAGAGAATCAGGAAATATAGGAATTCTAACCCCATCACCTGTAATCAATCCTCTTGGAAATGTTGAATTATTCAGTGAAACATTACCAAAAGTATAGTTTGGAATTACATCTTCGTTTTTTTCTCCCAGGGCAAAAGCAATTGTTCCCTGCATACTTATATGGTCCAAGTTTGCACTTGTATGATTTGCGGTAAAAATGCAATCAAAATTCTCCAATCTTTTTTTCAGTTTATCTGCAGTTTGTGTACCATATAATTTTTGTGCATATAAGGAGGATATATTTACAAAATCTGATTTACTCTGGATTACATTTTCTTGCTCAGTAATATTTGAACAAGTTCTGAATGTAGAAATATACTCTTCTAAACTCATCTCTGAAAATTCTCTGACAAGACGAGTATAAACCGGTCTCTTTACCTTTAGTTCATCTAATAACTGATCATAAAGATTTTTTGTATTAAACACTTCAAAACCACATAGTTTTTCATTTAAAATCTAAACTCCGATATTACGCATATGGATATCCGTAATCCAATATTTTAAGTTTTAACCATATACTTCACTGTTTATCTCTTCAAAAAACTTTTTCATAAAAGCGAGTCTTTTTTTTGCTATTTTGCGTCCTGCACGTGTAAGCATTTTGCTGGGGAGTAACCTCTGCTTTACAAGATATTCTCTATATGCTGTATCGTTTTCAGTATATGTTTTAGAATGTAAAGCCACTTCCATTTTATTATGAACTTTTGCTCCAATTCTGCCTGCAAATAAAAAAGACCTTCCAATTCCAACTGCTCCCAGAGAATCAAGCTTATCAGCATCATACACTATTTTTTCTTCGATACTTTCAGGTTTCTGACTACTTCTGAATCTGTGTCTTCTCACACATCTTACAATCTGGATTCGTAAGTTTTTATCTATATGTTCCTTTTTAAGGATATCATCAACAATTTTAGCCCCTTGTCTAGCATGACACAGCTTACCTTTAATAGAGATTTCATCTGCCCTTGCAATATCATGCAGTAAAGCTCCCAGTTCAACGACTAAAAGGTCACAGTCTTCTTTTTCTGCTATTAACTTTGCATTGTTAATTACACGTTCAGTATGCTCCCAGTCATGACATCTTGGAGACCGTTTTAAGATTTTTTTTACAATTCCATATAATTTCAAAGTGAGTTTTTCGTAATCCATATAACTAAATATCCTGCAGTTTAATTAACTATTTTATGTATACAATCATAAAATCCTCTTTAAAAACAAATAAATTAAGTTAAAATTCTAATTAATTTAAATTAATTATATAGAATTTGATAGACAATTACTCTGTTCTATTATAAATTGAATAAAAAGATTTTCATATTTTAACATTAGAGGATATTTATGGCTGATATAGTGACTTATAAAGAAGAAAACGACGAACTAACATGTATATTCTCAGGAAGACTTGACTCAGTTATATCAGAAATGATAGAAGATGACGTATTTAATCATGTTCAAATAGCAAACTGTCCGGTTATTTTCGACTTTAAAGATGTTGAATATGTTTCTTCAGCATTTTTACGTGTTTCAATAAAAGTGGCCAGAGCTGTTCCTTCTATGAAAGTTGATATTATTAATGCATTGCCTGATATTAAAGAAGTATATGAAATGACAGGACTTGGAAAAATTTTTACTTTTAAATAAATTTATTCTCATACGCTATTCTCTTTAACAGTATTCATACATTTATGAATACTGTTTTTTTTATAATTAATTCCAATTGCCAGAAAATATAATTAGAGCTATATTTTTATTTACTTAATTGACAGTTAATTAAAATTTTAAATATACACTTAACAGGAAGCATAAGAATGAGTACTAATTGTTACGAAGATATGGAAGCAAGAGGCTTTTTTTATCAGTTAACCGACGAAACAGCAGTTAAAAAACTATTAAATGAAGAAAAATCAACTTTTTATGTAGGGTTTGACCCAACCGCAGACAGTCTGCACACGGGCCATCTTCTTCCGGTAATGGCCGCCAGGAGATTGCAGCAGGCAGGGCATAAACCTATTATTCTTGTTGGAGGAGCAACAGCCCTCGTAGGAGACCCGTCAGGCAAACAGGAAGCAAGACCGATTCTGTCAAAGGAAATAGTCGCTCAGAATGCCCAGGCATTGAAAGATCAGTTAAGCAATTTCATAGACTTTAATGAAGCAATATTTGTAAACAATGCAGACTGGTTTTCAGGAATGCTCTATATTGATATGCTTCGCGAAGTAGGAACACATTTCAGTGTAAACAGAATGCTGTCAATGGAATCTGTAAAACAGAGGATGGAAACAGGTATTACTTTCCTGGAATTTAACTACATGATACTTCAGGCTTATGACTTCCTGCATTTGAACAAAGAGTATGGATGTAACATGCAGGTAGGAGGTCAGGATCAATGGGGAAATATCGTATCCGGAGTAGAACTTGTCAGAAGAATAAGTGGAAAACAGGTCTTCGGATCAACGTTCCCTTTACTGACTGACAGCAACGGAAAAAAATTCGGAAAATCGGCAGGAGGAGCAATTTGGCTTGACCCAAGCAAAACTTCTATTTTTGACTATTATCAATTCTGGAGAAATGTTGATGACGCAGAAGTTGGCAAACTGCTGTTCCTATTTACATCAATTCCAACTGAAGAGGTAATTGAACTTAATAAGCTTGAAGCTCCTGCTATTAACAGGGCAAAAGAAATTCTAGCCTATGAAGCAACAGTACTTGCCCATGGAGAAGAAGAAGCCAAAAAAGCTTATATAGCAGCTGGAACAAAATTTGGTTTTGCTGATGCAGAAAACAGGATTATTACTTCAAGCAAAATAAAAGAAATCAAAAAGGCAGACTGTTCAGAGAACCTCCCGACATACACTGTAACTTTGGATGAATTAAAAGATGGCAAATGGATTGTTGCACTTTTCACTGAAGCCGGCCTGTCAAAGAGCAATGGAGATTCCAGAAGATTAATAAAAGGCGGAGGTGCCTACTTAAATAACAACAGAATCACAGATGCAAATTTAAATGTAACACTTAATGATTTTGTAAATAATGAAGCAATTTTGAAAGCCGGTAAAAAAAATATTAGAAGATTAATAATAAAATGATTTTTAAAATCGGGAAACTTTAATGGTTTTCCGATATTATTATACTAACTATAGTTTTTTATATTTTCAGATTTTATGTAATGCACTGATATAAGTTTATATATGGCTGATCTGAAACTCAGACAATAAATCCGAATTAAAGCTAGAATGAGCAAATACAGAAACGTAATAACTGCAATCGATATTGGAACATCTAAAATAAAAGCCGTTGTCGGTGAAGCTTCCCCTGACAATGACAATATTAACATTATCGGCTACTCTCAAAGAAATTCAGAAAACAGTGTCATAAAAGGCGAAATTGCCGATATGGATAAAGCCAGCAGTATTTTGAATGAAGTTACAAGAGAAGCTGAAAAGACTTCTAATACAATTCTGGACGCTGATAATCTATATGTTTCAATAACCGGAGACCATATCACCTCCAGAAACAGTTCAGGAACAGTTATTATTAATACAGCGGATTATCTGATAAATGAAAGACAGGTTGATGAAGCATTAAAAAATGCTAAAGGCCTGCTGCTGCCGTCAGAAAATGAAATACTGAATACAGTAGATAACTATTTTGTCCTTGATGACTCTCACCAGGTTACTGATCCGATAGGCCATACTGCTTCAAAATTAGAAGCAAAAACACATATTATATTTGCTAACAGAAACAGACTTGAAAATTTTCAGAATCTAGTTAAAGAACAGGGATTTGAATTATCTACACCTGTATTCAGCGGTTTGGCTTCATGCCTGTCGGTTCTAACAACAGATGATCTTGAACATGTAACTTTAACAATCAATATGGGTGCAGGTATTACTGAATACATGATATTCGATAACTATGCAGTTAAAGAAACTGACATTTTAACTGTGGGCTGCGATCATATTGCCAATGATTTGGCATTAGGATTGGATATAAGCACATCCCGTGCAAGAGATATTATAAACAGCAACACCCTTGCCCGAAGAGAAAGCGAAGGTCACAGTACTGTTGAGATAAAAAGTTCACTTAAACAAAGAGAAATACCAATAACAACAATAGAGAAAGTCATTGAATTAAGAATTATCGAAACTTTCGAAGCCATTTACAGCAAAATCAGAAATAAAGGATTAATCAAACTGCTTAACAATGGAATAATATTAAGCGGTGGAATAGCTAATTTTCCAAATGCAGAAGAAATTGTAAGATCAATTTTTGATGTGCCTGTACGAACTGGCAAACCTATCGATATCAGCGGTCCTGATGATATTTTGAATGACCCAGGCAATATTACATCGCTTGGATTATTAAGATACGGACAGCACGAGCTTACCAGCAACAAAACAAAAACCAGCCAGGGATTTGTCAAAAGAATAGATAATAAATTATGGTCCACAATGAGAAGAATCTGGAGTTCTGCTACAAATGACAAAAATGACTGATGATAAAAATATTACAGACATTCCTGTAGATGATGAAATTGATGTGGTAAAAGTT
This sequence comes from Victivallales bacterium, assembly GCA_036011305.1. Lineage (GTDB taxonomy): Bacteria > Verrucomicrobiota > Lentisphaeria > Victivallales > GWF2-38-69 > DASCNA01. The sequence goes on along the minus strand of DASCNA010000066.1, from coordinate 12,683 downwards.
ATCGGCCTCGGTAAAGCCGGTGTAAAAATTGTCAGCACTTTATCAAAACAGCAGGAAACTAAATGGCTTGATATAGCAGCAGTGGATACAGACAGTTCGACAATTTCAAAGAGCAATCTTAAGAATAAATTTTTAATTGGCGAAGAATGGACAAAGGGATTGGGGTGCGGTGGTAATATAATAAAAGGAGAACGCGCCCTTGCACATAAATCCAATATAAAATTGAAGCAGTTTATTGATGATGCCTCATTAATAATAGTTGCATGCGGGTTTGGAGGTGGTACAGCTACAGGAGGAACGCCTGTCCTGGCCAGATTCGCAAAAGAGAAAAATATACCCATAGTATTCGTTGTAACTTTGCCTTTTGCCTTTGAAGGGCACAGCAAAAGAGAAATGGCAGAAAATCAGGTTCATCATATGGTCCGCACATCAACTACTATAATAACTATACCTAACGACCTGCTTTACTCCTCACTCCCTGCTTCTACTCCTTTTGAACAGGCATTTTCAAAAGCAAATGAAGAAGTAGCAAAAGCCATTCTTGGTATTAGTGAACTGCTTAGGTGCAACAATTTAATTTCTGTTGATTTATGTGATCTGCATAATATTCTCTGCAGACAGAAATCAGAGTGCGGCATAGGGATAGGAACTGCAAACATTGAAGATGGAAACTGCAGGATTAAGCTGGCTTTAAAAGACTTACTTGAATCTCCTTTACTTGGGGGGCAGCAGAGAATTAATGATTCAGATGCAATGATAGTTACTTTGACTGGAGGATCTGATCTCACAATAAGCGAAATGAAGTATGCTCTTAATAATATCACAAGAATGGCTTCAGACAAAACAGAAATTGTTGTAGGTGCTAACACCGATGAGACTTATACAGACAAAGCGCAAATTACAGTCATTCCAATTATTTTTGACAAAACAGCTGAACCTGTCGAGGAAGCATTAACTACCGTTGTCAGAAAAGATAAAACTATTCATCCAGCACTTTTTAAAGATATTTTCTCACCTGCAGACAAAAGCATTCATCAACCAGATCTTCCATTTGCTAACCAGAGCAGAGGCATTTTTACAAGTACAACCCCTACTCTTTTTAATGGAGAAGATTTAGACATTCCTACTTTCCAAAGAAGAGGAATACACCTTGATAAAGGAAAATAAAAATCGTATTAGATGCGGATTTTATTTAAAGTAGTACATATAATATATATTATGATGCTAATTTTTTGCTAATTTATCCCATGTAAAACAGGTACTATTTATGAAAAAAATATATACCCCATTATTCTGCTTACCACTATTATTAATTCCAGCTTGTATCAAACTTTCTCCATTCATGATAGATGCAGGTCCCATTGAAAATTTTAGCTACAAAATTTCACCTGAGATGGTCAAATCCAGTACCTCTTATGACTGTACAGTTGCTGTTGAAAATTTTAAGAATAAACGGCCAACCATAGGCAGCAATAAAATGTTCTTTTATCTGATACCCGGTCTTCCCTATGGTTGGGGTTATTATAACATACCTGAAAAAGGGAAAATGTTTCCGACAATTAAACATTTTGCTTTCTCTCCTACTAATCAGCTAGCTGAGGCAGCAAAATTAAGTCTTAAACAATCCGGATTATTTAAAAATGTTTACTACAGTAAAAATTCAAAAACAACAGATAATACTAAATTTATTTTTAAGGGTACAATATTATCAACATTATACAGGCAGAAACTCCTAAGTTATTGTATCGGACCTGTAGGACCAATTCTCTGGCTTATAGGAGCACCTTCCGGATGGACACAATGCAGATTAAAACTATTTTTCAGCTTAATTGATGCAAAAACAGGCAAACTTCTTTGGTCTTATAATACAAATAATGCAGAAGATCGTGTTATATGGTGGTATTACCAGGGTGCAGATGCTAGGGATTATACATCTGTTATGAGAAAATCCATGAATGAAGCTATAATTAATCTAGAAACTAAAATAAAAGAAAATTCCAGTAAATTTGGGTTAAATTAAGAAAATCATTAAAAATATTCAACCTGAGTAGTTGAACGTTTCACATTATATTCATTAACATGAAGGAAGGCTTTATTTTTCTCTTATGCAAAAATTAATAATTTGATCAATATTATATACAATAATCTTACTCCTTGTCACTACACATCTGCAAAATAAGAGTTATTTGCTCTACAAATAATTTATATAATATTTATAAATTTTTCAAATTACATTAATATGCTATATTCAGAACTAACAACATTAAAATGTATACTAAAAAAGATTTTCATATAAATAGGTATTTTTGAGAATGAAATTAATTCGATTTGGAAAATATAGAGAAGAGAAACCTGGCATTTTAGATCAAAATGGAACGCGAAGAGATTGTTCAAATTATTTTGATGATTGGAATTCTGATTTTTTTAATAATCAAGGTATTGAAAAGCTAAGAGAAATCAATTTAAGCAAACTACCGCATGTAAACGAAAATGAAAGATGGGGTTCATGTGTTGCCAGACCTGGAAAAGTTGTATGCGTTGGATTGAATTTTACAGATCATGCAAATGAAGTCAATTTACCTATCCCTAATGAACCTGTTATTTTTTTAAAAGCCTCAAATAGTATTGTCGGTCCTTATGATAATGTTAAAATCCCTAAAAGTGGAGAGAAAACTGATTGGGAAATAGAGCTGGCTTTTGTTATCAACAGAAACTGTGCTGATCTAAATTCAGAATTTGAAGCAGAAAAATATATTGCCGGGTATACAATATTTAATGACGTTACTGAAAGATCTTTTCAATTTGATCATGGCGGACAATGGACAAAAGGTAAATCATGTGATACTTTCGGACCTACAGGCCCATATTTAGCTACAAAAGAGGAAATTACAAATATAAATCCACTTAATATGACATTGACAGTTAATGGTAACTTAATGCAGAAAAGTAGCACTGAGAATATGATATTCTCGCCAGCTTTTATTACTTGTTATCTATCCAGATTTATGACATTAGAAGCAGGCGACATAGTATCAACTGGTACACCTCACGGAATCGGCGCTGGTATGAATCCTCAGAAATTTTTATCCCCAGGCGATGTCATGAAACTTGAAATTGATGGTTTAGGCAAGCAAAAACAGATCTGTATCTAAAAAAGAATATAACACCATAGCGCGGAGTTTAACATGTTACAAAAATTACTTTTACCTGTCGGTACATTAGCCGCATTAGTTATAGCGTATATTGTGCCGCAATCTGGTATTTATTTGAAAAACCTAAACCTTATTGCCTGGCTTGTTGTTATTATTTTTTGGACTTATGGCTATACTCACGACATTACCAATATTAAATTCAGTAGAAAAACTGCCATTGCTTCAGTTGTAATTATAATAAATAACCTAATACTGTCAGCATTGATAGGTTCTTTTTTCGGCTGGCTGTTGCTTCCGACATTAGCTGCAGTTGGACTCCTTGTAATTACATCCATGCCTCCAACATTATCATCAGGTATAGTTATAACCGATAATTCAGACGGAAATGCAGTTCTGGCTTTGCTGTTCACTATTATTTTAAATTTAGTCGGAATATTTCTTATGCCTATTATGTTTAAATTCACTTTAGCCGGTTTCCAAAATATTGATATTTCATCAACCTTAATACTCTTGAAACTTGTAAAAATTATATTAATTCCACTGGTGATAGGTTATTTTATGAAATTGATAGTTCCTAAATACAATCACTTCAATTTATATAAATTAATTCCTTCAATATGTGTAATTCTTATAACTTTTATAGGGCTCTCAGAAGCTATGTCTAAAATAGAAGAAGTAAATATCGGTCTTCTGCTGTTAATCATTGGTGCATCGATCATTGTTCATTTTATTCTGCTGGCAATAAACTGGTTTATCGGTTCAAAAATTGTAAGGTTGGAGAAATATAACAACAAAGCAATGATTTTTGTAGGTTCGCAAAAAACACTTCCTATTGCTTTGTTTATTCTGTTCTTAATTCTTAAAGATGCAGCACTGGCATCTGTGGTATGTGTTTTATATTATTTTCTTCAAATACTTATTGACTCTGCAATTGCAATCAAATGTAAACCTGAGATAAAAAAATCAAAGGCATAATTACCTAAAAGTAATTAGCTAAGCAATTTAAAATAAAAAAGAGCAGAACTAACTAAATAATTCTGCTCTTAAAGGTAAATGCTTTAAAAGCTATATTCTCATGCAGTACTAGCCTAAACTTTCTTTTTGGTTATACGTTCAGTTTATGAGTCACTTGGAAACTGAAAAATTAATAAAAGGGCATAACGGTAAAAAACCATTATCCATAGCATTCAGAAGTCCAATTTGAATCCCATGTGAACGTCTAGAAGTATTATAGGCACCAATCTGCCATATAGATTTTGAATCTTCTGCTTTATTTCCAAAACCTATCATTACTCCATCATAAAAATCAGAACTAGTTCCAACACCAACCATGACACCTTTAGAATGTCTTGCTATTGCACCTAATCCTATCTGAAAACCTGTAAAATTCTCTGTTTGACTCAGTAATAGCCCTAAATCGCATCCTATAACTTTCTTATTTTTAATTTTCCCCGTTGCCACCCCAAAGCTGAGTCCATATATATTTTTATCAGACGGAATACTCCCAATCCCTGGCCAAAAGCAAAATCTTACAGGAAATGAACTTATTTTAGAATCAACGGAAAAATTAAATAAAGGGCATATAGGTATAAAACCGTTATCCATGGCATTTAAAATTCCAATCTGAAATCCTTTTGATGCTCTTGCTACATTATACATACCAATTTGCCAGAAAGTTGGTGAATTATCAGTGTTATTAACTATAATAGCAATTGATCCTCCATTAAAATTTTCTGTGTCTGTTCCGACCAATCCAACAACTACACCTTCACCATTTGTAGTTATTGTCCCCATTCCCATTTGGAATCCATGCATATTTTTTGTTTCGCTGGTAATTAGTGCTAAATCGCAACCTGTTAATTTGTTGTTTTTCATTAACCCTGTTGACAATCCAAAGCTGAGACCATTTACATTTGTATCTGCAGGCACACTCCAAATTCCTGGCCAAAGGCAATATTTTATCATTGTTGAAGATTCATTTTTAGCATCTGATGCATTCAGTTGCGCAAGAAATAAGCACGTCAATACAACTAAGAATATCTTTAACTTCATAGTTCTCATCGACTTATGTATTAAATTATATCATTAAATTATATCTAATCTTTTACAATATAGCAATAATCTATCATAAGCTTGGGTAGTCATGATGTATATATGAACTGCTTTCTTTTCCTAGACCGTATTACCATAAAGTTAAGGTGTATAAATATCTTAAATAAAATATTCTGTTAATTATCTGCTTACACCATAAATGAATATTTCTTATAAGTAATAATGATACATTTTCGTTATAATTTTTACCCCATGATAAGTACAACAAATTTATATAAGCTTCAATAAATGCAGTAAGTTTTTACAACCATTAAAAAAAGTAGCACTAATTAAATAATGCTACTTATATTTACTGTCTTTAATTACTTTGATTTTGAAAAGTTAATAAATGGACATACCGGTAAAAAGCCGTTATCCATATCGTTTAGAAGTCCAATTTGGACACCTTGTGTATTTCTAGAAGAATTAAATAGACCAATCTGCCATATAGATTTTGAATCTTCTATTTTATTTGCAATACCTATCTGACATCCCTCATAATAATCAGCAGTAGTTCCAAAACCAACCATTACACCTTTAGAATATTCAGATACTGTACCTAGTCCCATTTGAAAGCCACTAAAATTCTTTGTTTGACTCAGAAGTAGCCCTAAGTCGCACCCTGTAACTTTCTTATTTTTAATTATTCCTGTCGCCAATCCAAAACTAAACCCTTTTATATTTGTATCAGCAGGGACGCTCCAAACCCCAGGCCAAAGGCAAAATCTTATTGGAAATGATTCTTCTTTAGTATCAGATGCATTAGTTTGTGTTAAAAATAGGCATGCTAATAATATTATCAATATTTTAAACTTCATAAATCTCCTTAAATTAATTATTATGCTAAACAAGTTTATATTTTTTTATCCTTTCACAACCAAGAAAATAGAAATAACTCTTTGGTCATTTAGATACGGAATAATTAAAAAAAGGACATATAGGTAAAATGCCGTTATCCATGACATTTAAGACTCCAATCTGGAATCCATTCGATGCTCTTGATACATTATACATACCAACCTGCCAGAAATCTGATGAATGATCAGTATTATTAACAATAAGAGCTATTGATCCGCCATCAAAATTTCTTGTGTCAGTTCCAATAAGCCCAACTGCTACACCTTTACCATTTGTAGCCTTTGCACCCATTCCCATTTGGAATCCATCAAAATTTCCTGTTTCACTAGTAAATAAAGCTAAATCACATCCAGTTTCTTTTTTATTTTTAATAATCCCTGTAGCCAACCCAAAACTTAACCCATTTATATTTGTATCTGTAGGAACACTCCAAATCCCAGGCCAAAGGCAAAATCTTACCGGTGAAGACTCATTTTTAGCATCAGTTGCATTCAATTGTGCTAGAAAAAGGCACGTCAGTAATACGAACAATATCTTTAACTTCATAGCTCTCCTTACTATTATGATATTAAACTCTAGTAATTAATTTTATCTAACTTATATGATAAAACAATAGTCCAGAAGGGCAGGATATATATGAAAGTCAGCACTTTAGATCTTTTTGCATAATCGGAATAATTATCTATTTACCTTAATAAACTGGGAAGGAAGGCAACTTATTTAGCCATATTGCTAACTAAATTGTACAACATATAAAATAATAAACATATTAGTCATTAAATTAACTACTATCTAGCAGTAGTAGATATTTAGTCATTTTCAACACAAAAATTACGAAGCAGATAATAATCTTATAATTTTTTGCAGATATTAACAAAGCCTTTAAACAGTTTTTTCATATTTTCATCTTTTTCAACCATCATTTCAGGATGCCATTGCACCCCAACACAGAAACTGCCTTTTTCTCTTTCTATGCCCTCAACGACACCATCTCTTGCAGTTGCAATTATTTTAAATCCTTTTGCTACACTTTTGATTGACTGGTGATGGAAACTGTTAGCAACTACTTTATCTCCGAATAAATCGTGCAGCCATGTATTTTTTATAATATCCACTGTGTGCGTAATGGCATCCGGATGCAGTTTTTGAGAATGTTTAATCCATGTTCCTTCGTGAAGAGTATTATCCTGATAAAGAGTTCCACCATTATGGACATTTATAAACTGAAGTCCACGGCATATCCCTAATACAGGTATTTTTTTTTCATCAGCAGCAGCAAGTAATATTTTTTCATAGTCATCACGTTCGGGAAGTATTTCAGCAAGTTTAAAATGAGGTTCTTCTCCATAAACCAAAGGATTTATATCCTCGCCGCCTGAAAGTATTAATCCATCCAGCACAGACATTTGTTCATAAATCATATAATTATCATAAATAACAGGAATTATATACGGAACTCCGCCTGCATCAGCAACTGACTGCACATAGTCGTCAGCGGTATAGGCTCTTCTTTTATGTTCCTGTACTAAATGGTCTAAATCTCCTAAGGCCAGACCGCCGGATATGCCAATTCTAGGCAGTTTATGCATATGTTACCTTTGATAATTTTAAGTTTCAAGTTTTAGGTTTTAAGTAACTGAGTTATTATGATCTGTCGGTAAAACTTACGCTTATACCTAACCTGAATATTAACACCTAAAACCTGATATAAAGTTATTTATAGTTCATTATATTACTATATTCTAACTGGTCTTTATACATTTTATGAAAAACTTTATATTTGACATTGTGATAATCAGCTACTTTCCCGCTGTTGGGTTTTATGACTCTGTCAACTTTATTCATAGCCTTCATGCCATCGAGTACAGATGGTACATTACCTGAAGCTACAGCTCCTAAAATGGCAGATCCCAATAATACTGCTTCTTTTTCTTTGGAAAGAACAATTTCACAGCCTGTAATATCTGCATGCTCTCTTAAAAAAACAGGATTTTTTGTTCCACCTCCACATGCAAATATGGTTTCTATCTGAAATCCGTTTTTATTCATTTCTTCGATAATATGTTTTGTTCCATATGCAATTGATTGAATTGTAGCTAAATATAAAAGAGCAAGTTCGTCAATTGAATCAGATAGCTTCAAACCTGAAATCATACCTTTCAGAAATGGATTTGCTCTTGGAGACCTATTTCCATGAAAATAAGGGAGTACATGCAGTTCTTTTGTTAATTCAGCAGGAAATGATTTTCCCGCAGCAAGCTTTTCCAGTCTGTTATTTAGAATTTCATAAACACTTTTGTTAGTTTCATCAGACTGTTTTTTAAGTTCATCAGCTCTGCTATTTGTAAAAATAACATGATCAACCAATGCTCCTGTAGCTGATTGCCCTCCTTCAGCAAGCCACATTTCAGGAAGCATTGCAGAATAATAAGGTCCCCAAACTCCAGGAACAAAATTAGGATCTGTGGATACTGCCATATGACAGCTGGAAGTACCTCCGATAAGAGCTAATCTCTTTGACATCTCCGAATTTGTTAATGGCTTCTTCTCTAACTGAGCACCAATCATTCCGATGCCCCCGGCATGTGCATCAATCATTGATACTCCAACAGCTGTACCTGCTGATAATCCCAGTTGTTCAGCTGATTTTTCACATAATCCACCTGAAATAGATTCTCCGATAGGTTTGACTACTGAACCAATTTTTTTATAATTATTTTCAGCTAAATCTTCAAGTCCAATTGTCTGAAAATATGAATCGCTCCATCTACCGACAGTATTCTGTGAACTGCCTTTTTCATGTCCCATGTATGTCCATTTACAAACAGTCGAACAAAGGGATCTTATATCTTTTCCTGTAGCCTGATAGATTAAAAAATCAGGCAGATCATAAAACTTTTCTGTTTCTTTCCATGTTTTCGGCATATGTTTTTTAAGCCACAATAGCTTTGTAGTTTCCATTTCAGGAGAAATTTTTCCTCCGACATATTCAAGAACTTTGTGATTTGTGGAATTAATAAACTCAGTTTCTTCAATAGCTCTGTGATCCATCCAGACGATAACATTTCGTTCTGTATCTCCTGACGGGCTTACAGTAACAGGATTACTGTTTTCATCCAATGCAACTAACGAACATGTAGCATCAAACCCGATACCTTTGACATCACTTTTATTTATCCCAGCATCTGTAACAGATTTATTCACCACATGACATACAGAGTTCCAAATATCGTTTGAAGACTGTTCCACAAAAGCCGGATCTTTTTTCCACATCTTAATATTTTTTACTGCAGATGCCAGCATTTTTCCATCACATGTAAATACACCTGCTCTTGCACTTCCTGTTCCTACATCTACACCTATATAATAATTAGACATAAACAAAATCTCCTATTTTAATTACAGCAGCTACAGTTTTCCTTAATTGTTTTGAAAAAACTTTCTTTATATTCCTTTAAATATGTTTTCAATTCATCAGATAATTCAGCCAACTTTCTATATTTCACTCCAATTGAACTTACATCTACATCGTATGGATGAATATTTAGGCAGGATGCTTTTCCAACAATAGCAGCACCGAGAGATGTAGTTTCACTGATAATATTATCAAATTTATCGTAACCAATATAAACATCATGACCAGTTAATGTAGCTAAAAGACTTCCGAACAAATCATTTTTAGCTCCTCCCCCAGTCAGTACAATAGAAGTATTATCTGCAAGCAATCCTGATATCTGATAAGAAGCAGTCAATGCAGTCATCAAATTAGAAACTAGAAAGGCTTTTCTGCCTGAACTGTAAAAATAATCTTCATTTATAATTTTCCCTTCAAGCTCTGGAAATGGACCTGTACCATGATTATTCGGATCAATATTAGGCAGAATAAAGCAGCAGTTATCCTGCAAAACCTCATTAAGAAGATTTGTATCCACATCTGAATCAAATTCAATATTTCGTTTTTTAGCCATCTCTACCAGAGTTCGATAATCAGCACCACCTCCATACATAGTAGTCGGAACAGGGACTCCATCAACTGTTCCCTGCACCATAGTACCTTTTTTACTATTCGAAGATATACATAGATCAGCACCTAGATTATTCAGTTGTGCTCCCATAATCCATGTTCCGATTTCTAAGTGGAAAACTCCATTTTTCTTCAAATGTGAAAACGCCTGGTAAAATGTTGAAATTATAGGAATATGAGATAAACATGTATCATGGCCGCCGGGTGTAACAGTAACATCATTTTTTATGCCAATTTTATCTGCATAATCTCCAGAAATACATCCAATTGCCTTGTAAGATACTGCAGTTTTACGTGGTACTAATTTCCAGAACAATTCAATTTTATCGCAAATTGAGCTTGGTGTACCAGGTTCTTTATTTATATTTCTAGCTCCAGAATGGCACATCCAGTATGAATGTTCGTTGCCTGCCAATTCGATTGCTTTTAAAAAATCATCACCTAAAAAATGTCCAGCCATCAAAATTGAATATGGGGCAAAACCTTTCGCTCTTTCAGCAATTTCACTTCTCTCCATTTGTTCAAACAGCAGTCTTTTTATTAAAGATAAACTACCAGGAAGAGCCAAAATAGATCCTGTTTCATTAAAATATTTTTCTTCAGATATACAAATTTCTCTGAATTTGCTTTCTATATTATCTGGATAATCCTGGGTATAAGCAATAGTCAATTTGCCATTATCAACATCTATTATATTATTATTATTATCAACAAGGCCTCCTGAAGCTCCTCTTGCTACAGGTGAAATAACAACTGCATTTTTATATTTTTGAGGGAGTTTTGATATTGTTTTATCAAACCATTCAAACTCTTCCGCTGTACAGTTACATTTTAAACCTTTGTATTCTACAGCAGGTGATTTTGAAGAGTCTGCATGTAAAGTTTTTAAAGTATCAAAATCAAATACTTCAAGTTTTATATTTGTTGCTCCATCCGATGGAACAAGAATAACTTTATTTGACATTTTTTCCCCTTTTTAATATCTTATGCTAAATTTCAGCAATCCGATCCCGTCCTATATATTAGGACAGGATACAAAAAGCATAAAAAAAAGTTTATAAGATTAAACACATTATCTATAAATAGAATTTATCTAATTTTATACTCTTTTTGAAAGCACATCTTTCTCATAAGCTTCAACTTCATTCATCCATGAATATGAAACCGGAACTCCTTTTTTATGGCAGTAATAGTCCCAAATTGCACCAAAAGGCATTGTTTTTAATTCCTCTGTCAGAGCCAAACGTCTGGTAAAATCACCATTATCTTCATATTGTCTTAAAGTTTCAGAAGGTTCAAGAATTGCTATCAGCAATGCTTTAATCATACAGCGTGTGCCAATTGCCCAAGCTGCTAAACGATTTATACTAGCATCAAAGAAATCAAGACCGATATGAGTTCTGTTAAGATAATTTCCTCTTACTAGAGATTTTGCAATATCAAGGAGATCATCTGATAAAATAACTACGTGGTCGCTGTCCCATCTCACAGGTCTGGAAACATGGAGCAGTATTTCATCTAAATATAGCATAACTGAGGATATTTTGTCAGAAATTGTTTCTGTAGGATGAAAATGGCCGGCATCTAGGCAGAGGAGTTTGTTATTTTTCATTGCATATCCCATATAAAATTCATGAGACCCAACTACATAACTTTCAGAACCTATACCAAAGAGTTTACATTCTACTGCATCAAGGTTATACTTTGGATTAATTTTTTCAGCTAAAATTTTATCAAGAGAATTTTCAAGCCTTACTCTTGGCATCTTTCTGTCATAGGGAATGTCCTTGTACCCGTCAGGTATCCAGATGTTAGTAACACATGGAGAACCAACTTTTTTACCAATTTCTTCCCCTATTTTACGACATGCAATACCGTGTTCAATCCAGAATTTTCTAATCCCTTCATCAACATGACTTAATGTGAATCCATCATTAGCTTTTTCATGAGCAAAAAATGTAGGATTAAAATCCATCCCCATTCCTTTTGAATTAATCCAGTCAATCCAACCGGAAAAATGTTCTGGTTTAAGTTCATTTCTTTCAATCTTACTACCACCTGTTTCAGCATAACATGCATGCAGATTCAGTCTATGTTTTCCAGGGATGAGAGTTAACGCCTTGTCAAGATCTGAACGAAGTTCTTCAGGATTTCTGGCCTTTCCAGGATAATTTCCTGTTGCCTGAATACCACCCCCGTCAAGTCCATCGCCCAAACCTTCGAAACCAGTTACATCATCACCTTGCCAGCAATGCAGCGAAATAGGAATTTTTTCTAGTTCATTTAAAGCATTATCTACATCTACTCCAAGAGAAGCATATCTTTCTTTTGCCAATTCATATGATGTTTCAATATTTTTATCACAACAACTCATAACAAATTCTCCAATATTTAAAAAATAAAACAATAAATAATCATTTTAAGCAAATTTTGAAATTATAATTAAAGCTAAACCTATCAAGTATCCAAAAAACATTAAAGTAAGTATTTTATTTGTACCTTTAGGAGCACCCTTAAATTCTTTCCAGATAAATACACCCCAGATAGCTGCAACCAAT
>DASCNA010000065.1:0-9935 GCA_036011305.1 Victivallales bacterium | reverse complement strand
TTTTCTGATGTAAATATAGCGAAGAGATACAAACTATATTTATTCTATTTCCTCAAGAAATTTTTTAGTTCTCTCAGAGCTAAGTTTAAAATTGCCTGCAAGTATAACAATAATTAGGCAGAATACAGCAATTAAAATCATTATCGGAATTTCTCCTAGGAGTTTGCGTCCGCCTCCATAATTTCCTATAAATGAAAAAATAATAATTCCAATAAAATACGGCCATAACCATAGACTTGATTTCCAATCAAGAGTCGTTTCTTCTTTTCTGAGTTTAACAATGATGTGATAAATTATAATTATTATCAGGCAGGTCAATAGAAACCATATTAATTTATGTATAGTATGCCATCCAGTCCAATAGATAAATAGAGTACAGACAAAAAAAGCTATGTATGCCCATAATAATCCGAATGGAAGTTTCAATTGTCTCTTTTTTTCTGGCAGTTGGAACCTTAAGGCAATCATACAAATGGGAGCTATAGAGTATGATATCGCAAATAGACACGTAAGCAGAGCAGCCATAGTATCCCAGCCTTTGAAGAATAAAAAGATGATCATTCCTATAATTAAGTTAATCCATATTGATAGTGTCGGAATACTTTTATTGTTTGTTTTGGTCAGTGCTTTTGGAGCACAGCCATTTACTGCTAATCCAAAAAGAGATCTTGCTCCGCCAGTGCAGTACATTAATGCTGCCCCGAGAGGTGATATGATTGCAGCAATATAAAGTATGGGGATTAACCAGAGAATTTTGTGTTGCTGCATTACACTTGCAAAAGGGCTGTTGTTGTCAGACAGGTGAAGGTGCTGCCAGCCATCTTTGATATTCTGGATACCAAGCGTTGAAAGAAAACCTGCCTGTAAAAGAATGAAAATACCTACACATAGAACAATTGATCCTACAATTGCAAAAGGTACTGAAAACTGTGGATTTTTAACTTCTCCTGCAAGTTCAGCAGCCTGCTTAAATGCATTGAATGAAAATATTATTCCGCCTGTTGCTATTGCTAAAAAAATACCATGAATGCCGTCAGGAGCAAAGGGGCTATTGCCGGGATGGATTAAATTATGAGGAGAAAAGAAATAATATAGGAGCACGATGGCAATCCCAAGTGGAATAATAAGCTTTATAAAAGTCAGAAATGTATTACATTTTATCATGAATTTTACAGAATAGGTATTGATTACGCTTATCAAAAACATTAGTACAATTGCCAGTATGTACACACTAAGTGTTAGATCACCGCTTAATTTGGCTACAGAGGGGAAATAATAACTGAGATATTGTATGACAGCCTGTAATTCTATCACCATAAGTCCGACATACGAAAGCCATATTATCAGAGCAAAAAAGATGCTTACAACCTTGCCGTGAGTAAAATTCGGTATTCTGACACTCGAACCTGATATAGGGATAAGTGCACAGACTTCACCAAATACAAAAGCGACAATACATATTAATATTCCTCCAAGTATCCAGGCAATTAATGAAGCAGGACCGGCAACTTTAGATGCATAAAATGTGCTGAATAGCCAGCCTGAACCCAAAATAGAACTTACGGATGTAAAAAGCAGGCCCAATGATGATATTTCTCTTTTCATAAGTATATTTCCTAGCAATTTACTATATTAAGAGATCGAAGTTAAAATTAACTCTTTTTATATTTATATCATTTATTGAGCTAAAAAAAACATTTAATTATAAGTTGCAGAGATTTAATGTTTACTAGAAAGTTAAAAAGCCTTACCCATTTTTCATAATACAAGCAAGGCTTACGAATTCATATTTATTGAGAAAATTTTTATTCTAATCTGGATAAATAAGATTTTGTTTTATGTGGGGGTAGTTTAAAACTGCCAGCTAGAAGAACAATTATTGCACAGAAAATAGCCATCAGAACCATTATTATTTTATCGTTCAGCAAAGCATGGCCTCCACCGTAATTGCCAATATAAGAGAAGATTACAATACCGATAAAATAAGGCCATAGCCATATACTGGCTTTCCAGTCGAGAGTATCAGAGGATTTTTTTATTTTTATTAAGACTTGATAAAAACAGACAATGATAGCACATGCCAGCAGGAACCAGATGAGTTTATATATGGTACTCCAGCTTGTCTAGTAGATGAACAGTGTGCAGATGTAAAATGCTATATACGCCCATATAATACCGAAAGGAAGTTTTAAAGGACGTTCTCTTTTAGGCACCTGAAACCTAAGGGCTACCATGCATATTGGAGCAATAGCATAAGATATTGCAAACAGGCATGTCAGCATATCTGCCATTGTATTCCATCCTTTAAAAAACAGAAATATTATCATGCCGATTATTAAATTTATCCAAATTGAAAGTGTAGGAATAGTTCTTTTATTGGTTTTAGCAAGTGCTTTTGGAGCACAGCCGTTAACTGCTAGACCGAACAGTGATCTTGAGCCGCCTGTGCAGTACATTAATGCAGCACCAAGTGGACCAATTACTGCTGCGGCAAAAAGAATAGGGATGAGCCATAATATTTTATGCTGCTGCATTATGCTGGAATACGGACTATTTACATTCGCTAGGCTAATGTGATGCCATCCTGATTTTAAATTAACCGCATCAAGAGATGAGAGAAATCCTGCTTGAAGTAAAATGAATATTCCCATGCATATGATTATTGAACCTACAATTGCAAAAGGAACTGCAAATTTAGGATTTTTTACTTCGCCTGCTAATTCAGCTGCCTGTTTAAAGGCGTTAAAAGAAAAAATTACTCCGCCTGTTGATATTGCCAGGAATATTCCGTGCATTCCATAAGGTGCAAATGATTGGCTCGCAGGGTGAATCAAATCTGAAGGAGTGAAAAAACAGATTAAAAGGACTATGGCTATCAGTAAAGGGATTGCCAATTTAAAGAAAGTTAAAAATGTATTACATTTAATCATGAATTTAACTGAATATGTGTTGACAACACTTATCAGAAACATCAGAATTAAGGCTACGATATAACCGTAAATAGTGAGCTTGCCGCTTGAATGTACTACTTCAGGGAAATAGTAACTGAGATATTGTATAACTGCCTGTAATTCTACTACCATTAAACCTATATATGAGAGCCATATTATTAGTGCATAAAATATACTGACAGCTTTGCCGTGAGTAAAATTAGGTATTCTTACACTGGATCCGGATATTGGAATCATCGCACAAATTTCACCAAAGACGAATGCTATAATACAGATTAAAATACCTCCAATTATCCAGGAAATTAGAGATGCTGGTCCAGCTGCTTCTGATGCATAAAAAGCACTGAATAACCATCCGGACCCCATTATGGCGCTAACAGATGTGAATAGAAGACCAAGTGATGATATTTCTCGTTTCATAATAAAATATCCTTAGTGAGTTGTGCGTGAATTAAATAATAAAAAATAAAATAAACTTTTAGTATATTTATACAGCATATGTTTTCAAGTCATAAAATATATAATTTATATCTTATCATAAATATTCAACAATTGTTAATTAATTATTCAGTTATTATATAAAAGAGAAAAATAATTTTAAATATAGCTTGACTCTTTAGTATGGTATAGGGTTTATAATATATATAAATTAAGGAAGAATTATTATGAAAACTTTTAGAATTGGAAAACTTGCTAAAGAAACTGGGCTAGGAATAGAGACAATTCGGTTTTATGAGAGGAAAAAGTTGATTAAAGATCCGCCTCGCAGAGAATCAGGATACCGCGATTACCCTGAAGAGACAATTGAGCAGTTAAAATTTATAAAAAACGCTAAAGATTTAGGATTTACTCTTAGTGAAATAAAAGAACTGCTAGATCTTAGTTCGAAGGCCTGGACTACCGCAGGAGATATTAAAAAACAGGCTGAAAAAAAAGTTGATCAGATAGAATATAAAATCAAAATGTTGAAAGGCATGAGAGATAATCTGAAAGATTTGATAGAAAAATGCAGTGGGAAAGGTCCCAAAATAAAATGTCCTATTTTAAAAAAAATAAAAGGTAAATAATTGAGGAATATTATGAACTGTAAAACGGTGAGGACAAAAAAATTGTAAATATGAGTCAAATATAAACTTAAAAGAATTTTAGAAAGAAATTAGAGATTTGAAGAAAATTTTATTAAAAAATGAAAATAAATAGTATCTATATAAATTTTAGGGAAGAGTAAAATCTATCCTGCTTCATTGTATGAATATTATATTATCCCATGTATAAATGTATCTAAAATTTACTTTGCTGATACAATAAGTATAGAATGAATTATATGGAAAATTTACAAAGGTTTTGTTATGGAGAATATTATATTAAATATATCAGGCATGAGCTGTGCATCATGTGCTGCTAAGATAGAAAAAAAATTAAACAGTTTTGAATCAGTTGAAGCAAATGTTAATTTTGCTGCAAGTAAAGCAAGCGTATCCTTCTCGCTGGAAAAAGTTTCAATAGAGGATTTAATCCAATCAATAGTTGGCTTAGGCTATAAAGCATTTTTAAAAACAGAAGGTTCAGATGACAAAGAACTTGAAAATGCAGAAAAGAGAGAAATTAAATTTTTAAAATACACTTTAATTTTTGCAATTATATTAAGTGTACCTCTTCTGTTAAACATGTTTTTAGAAATGGGAGGGTTGAAAACATTTTTAGGGAATGCAGTTTTTCAATTTGTATTAGCTACTATTGTACAGTTTGTATTAGGTGCCCGTTTTTATAAACATGCATATAAGGCTATTAAGGCATTTGCTCCCAATATGGATGTTTTGGTAGTTCTCGGTACTTCTGCCGCTTATTTTTTTAGCATTTATAATGCATTCATAAGAACAACAGGACCGCAGCATCTCTATTTTGAATCTTCAGCAGTATTGATAACATTGATACTGTTAGGAAAATTTCTGGAAACAAATGCTAAAGGAAAAACTTCAGAAGCTATAAAAAAGCTTATGGAATTACAGCCTGATAATGCCTGTTTATATATAGAAGGAGAAGATGGTCCTGTAGAAAAATCTGTTCCTGTCGAGGAGATAAAAATAGGTGATGTTATAATTGTAAAACCTGGAGAGAAAATACCGGTTGATGGTACAATTGTTAATGGTTCATCTACAATCGATGAAGCGATGCTTACAGGAGAAAGTCTTCCTGTAGAGAAGAAAAAGGGAGATAAAGTTTACGGTGCTACTATTAACAAAGTCGGAGCATTCCGATTTAAAGCTGAAAAAATTGGATCAGAAACTACTCTGTCTAAAATTATAAAAATGGTTGAAAACGCTCAGGGGACTAAAGCTCCAATTCAGAAGTTTGCAGACAAAGTGTCTCTATATTTTGTACCTACTATCATATGGATAGCTTTAGTTACACTTTGTATCTGGACACTTGCGGGTGGCGATTTTACAGATGGTTTAATAAGTGCTGTATCTGTTCTTGTTGTTGCATGTCCATGCGCATTAGGCCTTGCTACTCCTACGGCTATTATGGTAGGAACAGGAAAAGGTGCAGAAATTGGTGTTTTTATTAAAGGAGGAGAAGTCCTTGAAAAAGTACATAAGATTGATGTTGTGCTGTTTGATAAAACAGGTACTCTTACAGAAGGAAAACCGTCTGTAGTAAACATATACCCTGAAGGTGGTATGACAGAAGAGGAATTTCTGTATACATTAGCTATTGGAGAAAAACAGTCTGAGCACCCGTTAGCTGAAGCAATAATGAACTCTGTGAAAGAACAGGTAAAAAAAACTATACCTGATCCAAAAGAGTTTAAAAATATATCAGGAAGAGGACTAACTGCTGAAACCGAAAATGGTAAACTGTTAGTAGGGACCGAAAAATTTTTAAAATTAGAGTCAATTGACTTTGATTTAGAAAAAATCAAAAGATTAACAAAAAATGATCCTGTAACAATAATTTATGCAGCATTAGATGGGAAATATATTGGTTGTTTAACTATTCAGGATCAGATCAAGGATGCTTCTGCGCCGGTTGTTAAAGAATTGCTGGATATGAAGTATGATGTTTATATGGTTACTGGAGATAATGAGGCTACAGCAAAAGCTGTTGCTGAAAGAGTTGGTATTAAACATTATATCGCTGAAACTTTACCTGAAGATAAAATCTCTAGAGTAAAAGAACTCCAGAAAACTGGGCTTAAGGTTGCAATGGTCGGAGACGGCATCAATGACGCGCCGGCTTTGGCAACATCTGACCTTGGAATAGCTATGGGGGATGGTACAGATATAGCTATTGAAACCGGAGATATTGTTTTGGCAAGAGGTGATATAACCTTGATTCCTGAGGCTATTAAACTCTCTTCTAAAACATTAGCAAAAATTAAACAAAATTTGTTCTGGGCATTTATATACAATGTAATTGGAGTTCCAATAGCTGCTGTAGGTTTTTTAAATCCTATGATAGCCGGAGCTGCTATGGCTTTTAGCTCAGTTTCAGTTGTTACGAATTCTCTTAGCTTAAAGAGATATAAAACTAAACAATATTTGTTCAACAAAGTAAAAAATGATAAGGAGAATAGTAAAATGTCAGATAAGGCAGCAGTATTTACAATTAATGGAATGTCATGCGGACATTGTGTCAGTTCAATTGAAAAAGCATTAAACGGTTCTGACGGAATTGTTGATTCTAAAGTAGATCTTGATTCAAAAACAGCCTCAGTGAAATTTGATTCAGATAAAATTAATCTTGATCAGATTAAGAAAATAGTTATTGATGCAGGATATGAGGCTGTTTAATTTAATATATAGAAAAAATAATTGACAGTTATCACTGTTTATTTCTTAATTTTAAAAGCTTTATTATTGATTACTGTCGATTGAAAACTGACTACCAGATACAATGTTAGGCTAAAGTGATAATAAAATATTGATATCTTAAAGTTATTGTGAATAATGTAATTACAGAATTACATATAATAATTAACAAGGGAATCAAATGTTAATAAGAAATATTGCTTTAGCTATCATTGTAGCACTATTTACAGTCGTGCCTCTGCACTCAGCTGACCAATCTATTGATATCGATAAAAACCCACGGAAAGTAGAATATGTAGTTTTTACTGAAGATTATCCTCCATATAGCTTCAGAGAAAATGGCGAAATAAAAGGAAGTTCGACAGAGATAATTAAAACTATTTTTAAACGATTAAAAATTGAAAATTATAGAATATTGCTACTGGACTGGGATCTTTCTTATGATTTTGTCCAATATATACCTAACAGTATTATTTATTCTTTGACAAAAACAAAAGAGCGTGAAAATAAATTTAAGTGGGCAGGACCTGTAGCCACTAATTATTGGTACCTGTTTGCAGATAGTAATAATGAAAAAACAAGAAACGTTGAGATAGGTAGATTGAATGATTGTAATAAATACAAAATAGCTGTACAGAAACAGGGATCAATTGCTTCGTATTTAAAAAACAATGGGATAAATAATCTTTTAGAAACAACTACTACATTGCAATCATTACAGGATTTACTTGATAATAAAGCAGAGTTGCTGGCTGTATCAGAATCTGTTGCTTATTCTCTTATGAAAAAGTTGGATAAACCCAAAAGTATACTGCATAAAGTCTACACTTTAAGAAAACGTCAATTATATATAGGATTCAATTCAAAAATATCTGACTCTCTTGTAAAACAGTTTCAAGACACTTTAGACTCTATGAAAAAAGATGGAACTTACGATAAAATAATAAATAAACACTATGATCAAATATATAATTGATCATTTTTTATAATTCAACTAAAAGACCTCATTACGAGATCTTTTAGTTTATTTATTCATTATCCTTGATTGATTGTAATTTGTTTAGCCTTTGGTTCAACTTTTTCATTTTTGGCTATTGTAAGGCTTAGAATTCCATCTTTAAGTTCTGCTTTTATATTTTCTTCATCAGCATTTTCAGGGAGTTCAAACTTTCTTTCAAAGCTGCCGTATTTGCGTTCACAAATATGGTAGTTTTTATCTTTTTCTTCTTTTACTGATTTTTTTTCTCCTTTAATCGTAAGGATGTTATTTTCTAGAGAAATATTAACGTCATTAAGTTCTATGCCAGGTAGTTCAGCATGAACTTCGTAATATTTTTTATTTTCAGCAACTTCAAATTTAGGATTAAAATCGTTTGAATTTGAAAGATGAAATTTATTACCGAGCATGCCGTTGAAATCATTAAATAGAGAATTAAAATCTTTATTTGAAAACTCAAAGCCTGGTAAATTGTGTAATCTGTTTTTTACTAACATATTCATTTTTACTTCCTCCAATATTTGGTTAAAATTGTACTTACTAAAACAGCAAATCCTATGCCAAAACTAAAAAATAAAATATAACCACCTGATGATGTTGGTATTAGCAATGAGCTAAAGGGATGTTGAGATGGGAACAATAGGGACATATTGGCTCTGTGTCAAGTTGGTTGTACTGGTAAAATATGACGCAATATATAATGAAACGCTTTTCAATCTATGTATGATTTAAATGTATTATGATGTGTATTTATAATAATTTTGATAAATCTTCAATTATATATTCAGGTTTATGATTTTCTGGAATAGAAGAGATATTATTTTTATTTATCACTCCTGTTAATACCAGTGCAGTGCTTATTTCAGCCTGCAAGCCACATAGGATGTCTGTTTCCGGTCTGTCTCCGATCATGATTGCATTTTCTTTTGATACTTTGAATTGTTCTAAAATTTGTATTATGCCAACTGGGGATGGTTTTCCGAAAACTTTTATTGGTTGTTTGCCTGTTGTTGTTGCAACACTGCTAATAATTGCACCCGCTCCAGGCATGAAACCGTAATTATTAGGTAAAGAACTATCTCCATTTGTTGCATAAAAATCTGCACCTCTTGAAATCATTATGCCGGCAGTAGATATTTTCTGGTATGTCAGTTCCCTATCCAAACCCACGATTACAAAAGTGCTTTTAATATCAGGATTTTTAATAATTTCATCATCAGAATATTTTTCATTTACTATAAAAATTCCGCTGGATTTCAGTGCATCAAACAGTCCGTTTTCGCCAACAAAGTAAGCACTAGCAGATTCATTGTAGATTTCGCTAATTGACTTTGCACTGATAAGAGAGCTCGTGATAATTTGTTCATAAGAGCTTTGAATTCCCATTGAGCCTAATTTTTTAATATAATTTTCCGGCGTTAATGTTGAGTTATTGGTGAAAAAAACTATTTTTTTATTATTTTTATATAGTTGCTCAATTGTTGATTTAACTTTTGGAATGATTTGAGTGCCTTTAAAGATTACACCGTCCATGTCAAATATATAAAGTTCAAAGCTGTTCAAAGATTTTTTGTATCTACTGTTCATTATATGTTTCCTCATATGTATTAGATAACTTTAATGTATTAATATAATGTCATATAGGTCATTTAAAAATTTATAAAGAGCTATTTTTAAATGAGAAAATCTACGATTAACTAAAATAGTAAAATTTTAACTCCAAGAGAAATAATCAGTAATCCAATTACATGATTTATATGATAGGTATTTTAGAATATGAGAATACGTTACTAGATGTAATGTTGTCTAAAAAATCATGCGTAATGTATATCTTTTAATGCTTTTTGATATTTTTCTTCTTCATTAGGAAAATGTTCAGAAACTTCTTTTTCCATTTTTCCTGTAGTTCTGTTATATAATTCATGAACTTTACAATGGTCGTAGCACATGCAATCGCATATTACCCAACAGCTATGTCCCATTCCCATTTTTGGAATGCAGCATTTTTTTTTATTTTTACAGTTGCATATTTGCCAGCAGTTAGGGAATTAATTTTCCATTGTTTACCTAATTGTATGCAAATTGAATTGAAATTAATAATTTTATTATACTTTTCTAATTATAACTGTAATATTATATAGTTAATACTTTTTAATAATATAATTAGTTTTAAGG
>DASCNA010000064.1:0-4235 GCA_036011305.1 Victivallales bacterium | reverse complement strand
AATAATCTGATAGTTCATTGTTAATTCAGCTACAAGTACTATGCCGGTTAGAGGAGCTCGGACAGTGGCAGTGAACAGTGCGCTCATTCCTGCTATTGCAAATATGCTTGGATCTGTAATAATACTTGGAAAGAATAATTGTGTATAGTGTCCAAAGAGCATTCCAAATACAGTGCCTAATGACAACATAGGGGCGAATATTCCGCCTGGAATTCCTGAACCGTAGCATATCCATGTTCCTCCCATTCGTACGATAAATAATAAAAAAAGAAACATCGCAGGTATCTGGCTATGCAGCGCATGCAGTATTAGATCATGTCCGCTACCAGTAAATGCAGGGCATGATTTATACATGACACCAATAATAATTCCTAATATAATTATGTTAATCCAGTATGTTTTAGATTTTAAATTACCGAAATAATCCATTAAGCGAACAAGAAATTTATTAAAAAGTATTCCTATTAAACCGAAAAAAGCACCGAAAATTATAAATAGCCATAATGAAGTAACAGGAGGAGAAGATATGAGTTTCATTGGAATCTCATGATTATTTCCCATTATTAATTTTGTTACGATATCACTGGCAACTGCAGCTGCAATAACACATTGCATTGATGCAAAACTGTATCTGAAATGAGGTCTCATTTCTTCTATAACAAACAGTATGCCTGCCATTGGAGCGCCAAAAGCAGCAGAAAGACCTGCCCCAGCCCCAGCGGCCATTAATGTGTGCGAAAAAAAAGGCTTCAGTCTTAGTCTGTTACTTACCATTGCACCAATTGCACCGCCCATATGGATTGTTGGTCCTTATCTGCCGGTTATCATTCCGCTGATAAGTGTTAATACTCCACCAACATATTTGACAGGTATTATTCTATACCATCTTAATCTTCTGACATTGCAGAGTGCGCCTTCAATTTCCTGTATACCACTACCGGCTGTTTCTGGTGCAAATCTGCGAACAAGGAACAGAGCTGCTGCTAATGTTATAACTGTAAGAAGAATTGGAACAGCCCATTGCAAAAAAACGTTTCCGATCGATACTGTATTTGTGAATTCCAATCTCAATTGTCTTGCGTATATTATTGTAAGATGGAATAGACTGCCTATTAGGCCGATTGAAGCTCCAATTATGACGCCTGAAAAAAGTAAAAAATATGTTTGCCTGCGCTCTTTTAAAGTTAAAAAAATTAATTTTCTTCTGTAATGCACTTTCTATACCCCCCTTTAAATGAGTAATATTACTCCAATTAATAATTCATATAATCAGTTATGTTATATTTAAAATCAGGATATAGAGTGGATGTATTTTTGCAGGTTAATATCAGAGAAAAATGACAATCACTAATAGCATATACGAATAGGTCGATATGCTTAGCATTAGCGATCTATAATCATTATTTCAAACTTATCTTTATGTTTAAATAGCGATATGAATAATATACTGATTATTATATCATAGAACTTTTTATTCAAAAATTAATTACTTCTTCTGGTTATTACTAATTTTGCTGAAATTGAACTATCTTTATACACAGGAATAGATGCTTTTGAGATTGAATCGTCAAATCTTAATTGATCTATTAAACCATTAAACTCTTTATCTTTTTTACATAACACTGATGAACAATTCATAATAAATTCCAATTTTAAATAATAAATATTTTTAAGTTTCTGGTGCATAAAGTATATACTCAATGAAAGTTCTCTACAGAAATATTAATAAGTTATTGGAAAAAAATGCTAAATAATTTACCATTATAGTATAAGAGATGTTTTTTTGTGAAAAATATTTCCATTTTTAAGGAGGCTGTAATGAAACTATATATTGATGATATTGCCAAATTACGCAAGTCAAAAAGTATCAGTATCAATTCTCTAGCCGATTACTTAGGAAGAACCAGGCATACTATTTCCAATTGGCTGCACGAAAGATCTACTCCAAGTAATGCTGAAGTAATAGCTATGGCTCATATTTTAGGAGTATCAGCCAGTGATATTTCAGATATGCCGAATATTGCAACTTTTGAAACTATTAATGATAATAGTCAGAATATAGACAATTCAATTTATTTATTAGACAATATAATTAAAGAATATGGAGATGTACCTGCTGTCAGTATAGAACACCTTGTTAGAGTTAATGATACAATCAAGCGAACTTTAAAAGAAAATCAGAGGTGTAATAAGACAATTACAAGATATTCTACTTTGTTGAATTCTATTGATTTAATTGTATATGTTAAAGATAGTAAAAGGTTTTTAAAAAAAATTAACAGCAGTTTTATAGATCACTGTTCTCCAGGTTATACTGAGGATGAAATTATTGGCGATAAATTTATTGATTTATTCGGAAGAAAAGAAATAGCAGATATAGTTGCGCTTGAAAATAAGGTTTTTGATACCGGTATCTATATTCGGGATGAAAAAATCAAAATACCTGGTACTGCAAAAAAATTTGGACTTATATCGATATCTCCTATTTTTAATTCAGAGAATGAAGTTATTGAAGTTGTTGCGAGTATTAAAGATGTAACAAGTATTAATAACTTGGTTAATAAAGAAAAACTATTAAGGGATATTCTCAATAAACTGGAAAATGAGTGGGTTTGGATAAAACGGTTCAATCCTCATCGATTTGAATTTATAAGTTCAGGCGCAAGTAAAACATTGGGATTTGATATTATTGAATATCATATGTATCCTGAAGATTTACTGGCACGCATACACCCTGATGATAGAGCCAAATATGAGCTTACGACTTCTCAGGAGAGCTATCCTTTTAATATAAAATTCAGAGTATTCGGTAAAGATAAGAACATTATCTGGCTTGAGTTCAGAGGATTTAAAACTCTGGACAAGGATGGAAAACCTTTATTCTACGGAATATCTCGGGATATAACAAAAGAGGTTAATGCTGAAAATGGAAGATTGGAGTTGGAAAATGCAATAAACAGCAGTGATCTTGTCATTCTTGCAACCAGATATTCATTTAAGCAAATGAAGATTCTGAAATATGAATATATAAGTGATAATATTTATGATGTGTTAAAGTTAAAAAAAAGTGATTTGCTGGATGGTAAAATTTCCTGGTTTGACATGATTCTTGAACCTGATAAAACTGCTGTTGTTGAATGGCTTGAAAATAAAATTGTATCCAAAAATGTGACTTTTAGATTAAAAAAAGGTAATACAGTTAAGTGGATTTATGCCAGGGCCATTGCTAAAAACTACACCAAAAAGTCAAAAAAAATGCTTTCATCTGATGAAGTATTTTTTTACGTATATATGAGAGATATCACCAAGTATAAAAATATGAAAATTTAATCAAAAATACTTGGGTTAACAAGATGGAGGACGTCAGTTTGTTGACGCCCTTAATAAAACTGTTAGATATTATTTTATTTCAGATTCTATTTCTTCCAGTGATTTACCACCGGTTTCTGGAAGCATAGTTATACTGAATATTAGATATATTAAAGCAAATAGTGCCATCATTCCGAAGAGGAAAGGGTAACCTATACTTTCACCAATAACTAAGAATTTAGATATGAAAATAGTACCTATTCCAAGAGCAATAAAACCGCCAATAATGAGTCCGATTGTTCGAACAGAAGTCGGTAGAACTTCAACTAGAAGCACATAAACTACTCCTGTAGGGCCAAAAGCTAGAAAGCCTATTGCAACCAGCATACATATAAGAGCAAGCCATCCTGTAAGGGCTACTGCCGGCATTGTACCGACAACTATTGCTAAAATAATCATAGATATTGTGAAGCCGCAAAGTCCTATTTTTAATATTTTTTTACGTCCTAGTTTATCTACTAAAAGTATTGTTCCAATAGTCATAATGAAATTCATTGCAGCAATAAGAATAGTTCCAAATATAGCCATGAAGTTTGATTGAATTCCACAGTCTTTAAGAACAATCGTACTTGTTTGCATAATTGCATTCACTCCGCATAATTGTGTCAAAACGTAAATGGCTGTGCAAAATAATATTGGTTTAAAATACTTAGGAATAAGCTTAAACTGTTTGCTCCAGTCAACGGTATCAACTATGACTATGCTTTTTAATTCCTGGTCTAATATTTCAGGTGATGATTTTGCATTGATCTTTTTTATAATTTCTCTTGCTTCTTCGAACCTTCCTTTTAAAGCAAGCCATCTTGGGCTTTTTACAATAAATGGTGTAAATACTAGTAATAAAACCGGGATAAAAAGTATTATAT
>DASCNA010000063.1:0-2919 GCA_036011305.1 Victivallales bacterium | reverse complement strand
GGGGTTTTAAATTCAGAAGGGTTTCTCCTTTAAACGCCAATGGTATGCCACTTGGTGGCAGATCAATGATGACAATTACAGCTGAAGTTTTGCACCCTATTTATAAGTGGATCAAAGGAGCACCATTTGTAGATGTAGGTAATGCTTGGGAAGATCCTTGGCACTGGAGTCCAAATCTTAATGTAGGTGTTGGATATTCTCTACAAATTACTATTCCACAAATAAGTTCAGTACCTTTTAAATTATCGCTTGGAGTTCCTGTTTATAGAGCACAAAATGCTTATGCAACAGAACCTCAATTTTATGTTGATGTAGGTGGAGATTGGTAAAATGAAAACTCTTAATATTTATGTTACAAGGGAGTTAGTTATAATATTGGTTGCAGCTATAGGAATACTTACTTTTGCTATGGTTGGAGGAAATTTACTCCAAGTATTTAATTTTATATCAAGAGGTGTTCCTGTATCAGATGCAATGAAGTTTGCAGTATATGTAGCACCTATGGCTTTATCTTATACAATTCCATGGGGCATACTTGTCTCAGTTTTATTGCTTTTTGGTAGAATGTCCGCTAATAACGAAATTACTGCTATGCGAGCTTGCGGTATATCTATTTTTCAAATTATTTCACCTTTAATAGCACTAACATTTGTATTAACAGTTATATGTATATATCTTCAGGCTTATGCATCACCTATTTATCTAGGAAAAGGCAGGGCTTTAATCAAAGATGTAGCACTGACAAACCCAACAGCACTTATAGTGCCAGGAGTCCCATCTGAATTTGGAAATATGCTGGTCACGGTCAAAAGTAAAACAAAAGACAATCATATTTCAGGTATACAAATTTATACTTTCAATAAAGATAAAACTTTTGTAAAACAGGATATCACTGCAGGGAATGGACTAGTTAAGGCAAATACAGATAAAGGAACTCTTTCATTAATACTGTACAACTATAACATAATCAGTTATAAAGAAAAAAATACAACCGGAGATAGGGTATATGGAAAGGAGTTGATAGTAACTCTTGACACTGCCAAACAAATAAATAGCGAACCTCTTTCCCAAAAGCTTTCATACATGACATTTACTGAGTTAATGGGTTCTATATCACTTTATAGAAAACATGGTTTGGACCCAACAGTAGCTGAGGTCCAGCTTGGCTTTAATGTTGCCATGGGATTAAGTCCTATTTCTTTTTTGCTTTTGGGATTACCACTTGCTATAAGAACTTCCAGAAAAGAAACTTCTATTGGATTATTTGTCAGTGTAATACTTGCAGGTTTGTACTTCAGCTTGATGATTGCATGTCAGGCCATGAGTGGAAGTCCCAATCTCTATCCTAAAACTTTATTATGGATTCCCAACATTGCTTATCAATTAGGGGGTTTATTTTTCCTATTAAGAATATCCGGCAGGTAGTTTTATCGGATTATCTTATAATAGAATTTAAAAATAATATTGAAATTTATTACAGGGAAAGTATATATAATTATATATTCTCAAGCATAAATATTAACAATATTATTTATGTGTTGCTTTTAAATTATAAAATATAACTTAGTTGAGTCAATTAATCAATGAAAGAAATTTTGTCTATTGCCATCATGCTTTTTTTTATAATGGATCCTTTAGGCAATATACCACTTTTTCTATCTACTATTAAAACTGTTCCTAAAAAACGGCAACGCATTGTTCTGATAAGAGAGTTATTTATAGCATTGATTTTCCTGCTTTTATTTTTCTTTGTTGGTAAATACTCTATGAATCTTCTTCATCTCTCTCAGGAATCAATAAGTATTGGTGGTGGTATAATACTATTTTTAATGGCCATAAAAATGATATTTCCTCAACGGGTAAATGATACTGCAGAAGTTGTCGGTGAGCCTTTTATCGTCCCTTTGGCAATACCTCTAGTTGCGGGACCTGCAGTAATGGCTTTTATATTACTGCTTCGACAATCAAAACATATCCCTTCTTTTTCTTCTCTGGCAGCATTGCTTCTTGCATGGTTAGCTTCTTCATTAATTCTGTTTTTTTCCACAGCATTCTATAAAGTACTGAGAGAGCGTGGGCTTATAGCAATGGAAAGATTAATGGGAATGCTACTAGTTATAATGTCTGTACAAATGCTATTAGATGGGATATCAAAGTCAGTAAAATAGATAAAAATGGCGGAGAGACTGGGATTCGAACCCAGGGAGGGTTGCCCCTCAACGGTTTTCAAGACCGCCGCTTTCGACCACTCAGCCATCTCTCCGATTTAGAGATATAAATCTAGTATTAATTATTCTATTTTCAAGGAAAAGAAATAACTTTTTTATATTTTTACCTTAATGGACACGTTATTTTACATTCCTTTTTTGTACAATCCAGCTTACTTAATTTAACAAACAAAGCATGAAATTCCTTGTATAAAAAAATATCAGTAGGTAATTCATCCATAAAACATCGTCTTAATTCATTATAATCAATATTCTCGTTAATATTATAATGCCTTGACATTACTCTCTTTGTGTATGTATCAATTACAAAGGTAGGTAAATCAAAGCAATATAATAAGATATCATCTGCTGTTTCAAAACCGATTCCTTTAACTTCCAACAATGAATCCCTCCAATACTCAACCCTCTTGTCTTTTAAAGTATCAACTAGTAATAACTTACTGTTTTGCAACCACCATTTACTCAAATTCATAAGTCGTTCTAATTTTATATTATAAAAACCTGAAGGTTTTATTGCATCCAATACTGCATGATTATTTGAATAAATAGTATTAGGATTCATCAGTTTACGACTGTTTAAGTTATATATAGCTTTTTTGACATTATTCCAATTCGTATTTTGAGTCAACACTGCGCCAACTGCTATTTCATATCTCATTCTATCATTAATAGGTTTTGTGTGATATGTTGG
>DASCNA010000062.1:0-13089 GCA_036011305.1 Victivallales bacterium | reverse complement strand
TAATTATAATATTAGCTAAAATTGAAACTATGGATAATACATAGAGATATTTTTTATCAAATTCAGAAAAAATTGTTTTGTTTTCTTGATAATCTTTCATATAAGAAAAATAAATTGGAACATCTTCCAATTTATTTTTATCTGATGTTATTAGCATGATGATAATAATAAATGTCCCCAGTATATTTATAAAAATCCAAGCAGATCTTGGTATAGGATATGTATAAAAGGGATAGTATAAAATTAAATAAAAAATATTAATAAATAATGCGCAAATATATTGTTTATTTCTTAAATATTGCTTATAACCAGTAAAAATACCTTTAATTATTAAACAGAGCAACCAAATCAAACATAAATTCAGGACAAAAACGAAAGAATATTGAATAGAATAAAAAACAAACTTGTCTTTTGGATAGGAGTATAAAACATTAAATGGTATTGGTTTTCCTACTAATAAATATGTTAATGACAAAATAGACAAAAATGTAATAATTATAATTGATAAACTAACAATTATTTTTTTTTCGTTTTTTGAGTATCTCATAAATATTTCTAAACTATACTACTTTGAGTAATAACCAGTAAATTATAATTATTTATAAGGTTAAAGTTACTAAATGGTTATAGAATAATAAATATTTATGTTAAAAAAATCTAAAATTTTCATTGTTTGAAAATTATTACAAAATCGGCACGCAATTGTTACAAAATCGGTACTGAAGATGCGAATGATGTATTATTTGATTAATAAGTTGAGCTAGTTTGAGGCTAATTAGGGGGAAATTAATGGTGGACGTAACAGTACTTGAATCTTAGTCCAGCTTATCCATATAATATAAACAAAAAAATTATCCTACTATTTGTTTTAGTACTTGCATTTTAAATTCTGATTCATCACTTGCTTCAATTGAAGCTATAAATCCCTTTAATTCATCTATTTTAGAGAAATTTCTCTTTTTACTTGGGTCTTCATTAATGATTTTAAACATTGAATCTACAGCGTTATCTACTGATTTTCTTACTGTTTCATTATTAAGGTGTGCATAAATTTCTGTAGATGAAGTATCTTTATGTCCTAAACTTTTACCAATTACTAATAAACTAGAACCATTTATTGCTTGCCAACTAGCTAGAGTCCTTCGCAAATCATGTATACGCAGATTAACTGTATTGTTATTTAGATTGTGTTCTCTATCAAATAAATTCAAAGCTTTATTACGTTCATCATTAAATCTACCTAAATCTTCTGCAGAGATATACTTTTCTTTTTCTTTATACTCTAGAATTAATTTTAGACGATCTTTACTTGCGAAAGTTTTTCTGACTTGCCACCAGGCTTTTTTAATATCTGTAACATGCCCTATACCTGTTTCAGACGGAAATACATATATTGGATCTTTCTTTTCTGCTTCTCTTCTTCGTTTTAAAATTTCTACAACAGGTTTAGATAGAGTACAGGTAAAATCATCATCATTTTTAATTTCAGAATACTGTAAATACCAGTTCCTAGATATTAAGTCCAAATCAGCCCATTTCATTTGCAGCACATTATTTTTTCTAGTCCCTGCAAAAAGTAAACATTTTATTATGTCTCTATTTTGTTCAGAAATTGTGGATTCTTCAAGTGCAGTAAAAAAATTTTTCATTTCCGAGTGCTTAACAAATCTTTTTCTCTTATGTTCTGTATGAAATTTAAAATAACGTACAGGGTTATGAAACTCTATAATTTCTTCTTTAATGCAATAGTTAAAAACTGTTCCAATAGAACCCACAACTCTGTTTGCTGTGTGTTTTCCATGTGTTTCAGTCATATCGTAAAATATATCTTTAACATCTTGTTTAGTAATTTTAAAGGCTGGTATCATTAAAAATCGATCAGAATAATATTTATAGTAATATTTAACATGACTTGCTTTTTGTATGCCTTTATCTTTAACATATTGGTTATATAGATTTTCGTACTTTAGATTATTAGGATTCTGTCCTAATGTATCTTGTTTTATATTGTCACAGCTTGCTTTTCTGGCTTCTACTATAGACATATATGGATAGTGTCCTAGTTGAATCCGTTTAGTAGTGCCACTTATATTAACTAAATGATTAAACGTTTTTTTGAATTTAGATACTCTAATAGTTAAATGTTTAAATTTTTTGTCTTGATACTCAATTCTGATGCCAGTATAATTTAGCCTATCAAGGTTGTTTTTTGTAAAATTAATTCTTTTCATTTCTTGAGGTTTCCTGTTTGGATTGAAGACTCTTGAATATTTCTCAGTTTTTATTGAGAAAATTCTGTCAACCATATTTTTTGGTCAACTTTTGGTCAACTTTTCCATACAAAAATATACAACTACATACAGGTAAAAAACAAGTTATTTTAGAGAAGGCGAGACTAAGTGTAAGTAATTTATATCAAATAAGTTAAACTACAATCAATGTAATCAGATTTGGGACCAAAGGGTCGGAGGTTCGAATCCTCTCGCCCCGACCATTTCTACTCTATTTTCCTTTTTGTTAGTTACTAAAGAGTACTTTCTATTGCTTTGCGAATGCTGTGACATAGTATGTATTTTTTTCTTCTATTATTTTATAAAGATAGGTAATGATAAAAGCAGTTCATACAGAATGTATAATATTCCAAAATATCGCAAAGTAGAACACCTAAATTTTTTTTGTTCGTTTAAAAGCTGGAAAGTAGCATGGATGAATATTGGAGAGTAAGCATGTTGCTTTATATTTACCATTAATTGAAATCAACTACTCTTCAGTTAAAATATACTATATCTTCTCTATGATATGTGATTGACAACAATGAGGGTTGTATTATGAGTAATATCTCTTTTTTAGGTTGTGGGAAAATGGGGTCCAATATGATAAAGTCACTGGCATCAGCCGGTCAAACTCTTACTATTTGGAATAGAAGTTCTGAAAAATCACATTCTTTATCTGGAGAAAATGTTACACCTCTTGATTCATTGGAAGATGCACTCAAGGCAAGTCCTATTATTATGATTAGTGTTCTTGGGTATGAACCTGCTTGTGAACTTCTTGAAAATCATGGTTCAATACTTGAGAATAAAATTGTGTTACAGCTAAGCAATGGTAAACCAAAAGATGCAAAAAAGCTAAATGAATTAGTTGTGTCATTTGGAGGAAAATATATTGACGGGGCAGTTGGAGGCTATCCAAGTCAGGTGGCTTCACAGGATCTTCAAATTCTGTATAGCGGAAATCAGGAAGCATTCAATAAGATTAAACCTCTTCTGGAAATATTTGGGAACGCCATTTTTATCAGTGAAAACCCTAGCTCTGCTTCAACTCTTGTAAATGCCAGTTTATTTGCAGCAATTCCTATGCTTGTGGGACTTTGTCAAGGAGTTAAATTTTGTGAAACAGAAAAGTTTCCTGTAGAAGTTTACGAAGAATTTATTAAAAAGGCTCTACCTGCAGTGGTTAATGATACATTGGTTAAAGCTAAGGATAAAAATTTTTCTTCAGATACTAAGAGAGTACAGGCCACTCTAACTCAGGTTGTACTTGAAGCTAGACAGTTTGTCGAAATGTGTAATGAAATAGGAACAGATCCAGGTATGTTTAAAGCTTTAGAAAATTTATGGGCTAAAGGAGTGGCTGATGGACTTGGTAATTATGACTGGACATATTCGGCTGAAATCTAAATTGCATAAAGAAAGAGCAGTCAGATTATAGCTTTCTATTTGCTTATTTTTGAATACCATAAATAAATCATTGCCTTTGGAATACATGTGAATATACACAAGAAAAATATGCGCTTTCAGATCTTTAAACTAATATAATAAGTTATTTTTTTATAAAATAAAAAAGCTAAAAAACTAATCTACTCTTAATAGATATCTTTCAGGTGGTTATATACACTGCCTCATTTACTGTTTTTTTTTAATATTGATTAATTTTTTGAATAAACTTTAATCTCCTCTTGGTGAAAATCACCATTCAACAATTAACAGGAGATTAAAAATGCCAAGAAAACCAGTATCCAGGAGAAGATCAAGTACTTCAGCAAAATCTAAAATTCAATCGGTAAAAACAAGTTTGTTAAAACGATTGCGTAATTATGTAATTCTTTCGGCTGTAATGATGTTTCTGGGTGGAGCTGCTAATGGTTATAAAGAAAATATATATCAATTTGTCAACGGTGGATATAAGACATACATTGAAAAATTCTTGAATAATTCAAATACCGCAGTTAATGCTCCAGCTGCAAAAAAATATAACAGTTCTTCAATTAATAAAAAAAAATATAGTACTGCAAATTCAACCAGCACAAATTCAAGTGCATTGAGAATAGCAAATAGAAGAAATACTAAATCTGAAATTATTAATCACAAATATTATATGCTTGGTTATAATGAAGATAGAGAACAGGCGAATTGGGTTGCTTATAAACTTACAAAAAACATGGTGAAAAATACAACAGCCCCTAGAAGAAATGATTTTAGGCCGGATCCATTAGTTAAAACAGGGTCTGCAACTTTAGATGATTATCGCGGTTCTGGTTACGACAGGGGACATCTTTGTCCTGCTGCCGCAATGCGTTTCAGTAAAACAGCAATGAGTGAAACTTTTTATATGAGCAATATGTCACCTCAAGTGCCTGATTTTAACCGAGGAGCATGGAAAAAACTTGAAAGCAAAGTAAGAATATGGGCTGTTAAAAATCTTGAAATTTCTGTAGTTACCGGCCATATATTTTACAATAACAGAAAGCACAAGGAAATAGGTGCTGATAAAGTTGATGTACCGGATGCTTATTTTAAAGTTATTCTAGACTACAGACAACCTGATATTAAAGCTATTGGCTTTATTTTGCCTAATCAAAAAATAGAAAAACCATTATATTTCTACACAGTACCTGTTAACAATATTGAAAGAATAACAGGATTAGATTTTTTTGCATATTTACCAGATAATATCGAAGAACAGTTGGAAAGCAGTTCAGATTATAGAAGATGGATATAGTAGTATTGCTGTAAATTATTAAATAGCTCCTGATATTACTGATCGGGAGTTATAAACATTAATGTAATTCATTTATTGCAGAGGGTGTTTGCAAGGCAGTCTATAATTCTATCTATCTTTTATCTAATTTTTTCCTAAATTCATTGATATGCTTGTCGTGATCTGTTCTAGGATAAAGTTTGTAGCATAAATATAAGAGAAACAGCAGAAATACTATTTCGACAAATACGATATCATTAATCATGTAGAAACCAAAATCCATGAAAGGAAATGCTAATATAACCATTAGGATAAATAATATTGAATAGTGATATTTTTTTATTTTTATAGAATAAAAAATTAATATAAAAGAGCATATACAAACAGGAATTTTCAAATATAAATAATATGATATAGGTATTTGTTTTACAAAAACTGTATTCCAGATCAATGCGGTAACCATGCATATAATTATCACCAATAAAGTGATGAAAGGATATATCTCTGTTACTTTTCGCTTATTCTCCATATTATATCTCTGATAAATCCCGTCAAAATATGATACTTGATTGAGATGTATTAAATTATATGTCAATCTGAAATGATAAATGTATTGTGTTTAGAGTTTAATAACAAAACAGTTATAAAATATATTAAGACGAACTGATATACATATGGCAGCTCGTCTTAATAATTGAAAGTTATCTTTAATATTATATCTTTTGAACGTCCAAAATTTCCTGACCAAGTTCCACTCCTGAATTAGGTACTATTAGAACTTTAGTAACTTTGCATTCATAAGGGGCAATTATTGTACGTTTATTAAGCATTCTTTCTAAATCTTTCATCTCTAGTTTCAGTTTCATGCATTCTATATAACATTTATGGTATTCGTAAATTACATCTTCATGGCTGGCAAGACTTATAGCTGACTTAGTATAAAGTTTTTTGCTTCTGGCAATGTCAGACTTTTTATCTTTCAGTTCTTCTTTTGCAAGTTTGATTTTTAGTTTTAAAACTTCAATTTTTATTTTTATACCGCTTTTGCTGAATTTAACCAGAGGTTGCCCTTTTTTAACTACACTATTAACTTCTGGTAAGTATTTAATTGTTCCATTTATAGTAGAAGTTACAATTTCAGCACTGGCATTGATCGCTACTAATCCCAAAGCAGCAACTGCAAGAGTCATTAATAATTTCATACATTTTACCTTTTTTATTTTGTAAAAGTCAATTAGGGGTTAATTAATTACGATTTTATCTGAAGTAAAAACAAAAACAATAATTAACTCTGCTAAAATTGTTAGTTTTGTGTTAATTTCTATTAATTATTTTTTTTATATAATGAATTGATACAGACTGTCAGATCTAATCTTAGTTTTTACAGTTAACTATATGCAGAGCTATGGAGATAAAAAAATAAAAACGGTTTATAAAAAAACGGCAATATCTGCACCATCACAAATACTGCCTTGAAATTCTTTAACATAAAAAGTTATTTAGATACTGTTTTCCTCAGCTCATTTGCCTCTCTCAGCAATCTGTTAGCTTCAGCTTTTAAATTATTGCTTTCTTTGCCATGATTCCAAATAACTAATGTCATGACTGCAAAAATAACGCAAAGTATAATTCCAATTGCTACCATAGTTTAATAACCCTTTTTAAAATTATTGATTTTGATTAACCAATTTTGACTTGAATGAAAAATAGAATTCAAAAAAGAATTTTCAATGCTTTAAAAAACAGAGATATGTTTTTTTGCAGAATAACATTGTATAAAATCAGGTCCAAATTGCCACTATCGCCATTATTGCAAATCCAAGCAAAACAAAATTAAACTGTTTTAAGTTGCAGCATTCCACTAAGGCTGACCTTTTTAAACCATGCAATGTTCCGAAATATATGAATGTACCTGCAGCTAATGCTGTGAATATTGGTTCTAATAATGTATGTTTTACCAATCCATGACTTATTATATCTCCGAAAGTTATACCTATTGGTACCATCAATGAAAAAATAATAAAAAGAACGATGCCTGTCTTAGTAGAAAGAGCGCTTTTAGTAATGCGGACAGCAAGAGCAAAGCTGGCAGCCCATTTATGGGCTAAAATAGCTATTAGAATGATAATAAATATTGACATAGAATTACTTAATCCTAATGCGGCTCCGGCTAGAAAAGCATGAATAGAAAGCATCACAACTGCTAATACTGCAAAACCTGAACTGCTTTCTCCATGGCTGTGCTCATACATTTCTCTTGTTAGATGTTCTAGAAATAATAGTAGAAGAAAGACACCTCCAGCCAGCAGAAAAGGGAAAGGATATGAATATCCATTAGAGTTGAAACCTTTAACTGATTCACTAAGCATATGCAATAGTCCAGCACCAAGAAATACTCCTGCGGCTAGAGATTCGCCAATGGGAAAATCAAAATCTCTCTCACTTTTTATTCTTTTAAAGAAAGGATAAAATCCTGCAGAAATTGTTATAATAAAAATGAGAAGAATACTAAAAAGTTTAGTGTAGTACAATGTCAAAATAATTATTCCTTATGTAGTTGATTATTGCATGAAAAATATTTTTAAACTTTAGCTACTATCTTAATGCCAATGTATCAATTTTATAACTCGATAATAATTTTATTTGAAAAAATATTAATTATTCTATTGAATAATGAGATAAAATAGCTAATTATATGATCTGTTCCTTAAAAATAACTCAATACACGGAGGTGTAAAAATGGAGTCAAGTTTGGGTGATCTCGTAGATGTTTCTATCAAGGTAGAAGAATCATTAAATGAGCTTTATAAACGGTTTGGAGAACTTTTTCCAGAAGATGTAGAGCTTTGGAATTCTTTATCTTTAGAAGAACAAAATCATATCCAAATGCTGTCGGAAACACGTAAACCATTCATAAACGGCCTTTTTGTGAATCGTCTTCATGATTTAAAAGAAATTTACAAGGTTGTAAGACATAAACTCAATTTTTATAAGAAACTTAAAAAAGCAGATAAAGCGCAGGCTTTTGAAGATGCGATAGAATTGGAAACAATAAGAAGTCGCACTCATCTTGATATTGCAAGAATAAAAAGGATCGGTAAAAGAACATTAAGGACTTTCCTGTTTTTAAACAGACGCGAGCGAAATAATGCTATTCGCATAAAAAAACATATTTTAAACATAAGAATAAAAACAGCTGCAGCTACAGCATAATTTTACTAATTAATATATTATCGGCCGTTACCGTATACGTTAAAATATAAGGTAACGGTTTTTTTAGACAAATATTAATCCAGTATCATTTTTCCTAACCGTATTAGATGCCAACCATTTATCATTAATTAAGGATATTCATATTGCTAAACCATTAATTATCATTTAAATTATAATATATTTTATAATGGAAAAACTTTTTAATTTAGCGAAGATATGAAATATCCTTTAAATGTATTGGTGGTAGGTTGCGGCAGAATGGGGGCAGCACATGCTAAAGCATATCAAGAAATAAGTGAATATAATATAGTGGGACTTGTTTCAAGAAATCCAGAAACTAGGGAAGTTGTTAATAAATCACTTGGTGCAGATTATCCAATGTTCTCTGATTTTGACGCTGCTTTAAGGGAAACCAAACCTGATGTGGTAAGTATAAATACATACTCTGAAACTCATTCTGAATATGCAATAAAATCTTTTATGTCCGGTGCTCATGTTTTTTTAGAAAAACCTATTGCCCCAACATTAAAAGAATGCAGTGATGTTATAAATGCTGCAAGAAAATATAAAAGAAAACTTGTTGTGGGGTATATTCTTCACTATCACCCATCATGGAAACTGTTTGTAGATAAAGCAAAATCATTGGGCAAGCCTCTTGTAATGAGATTAAATTTAAATCAGCAGACAGAAGGTGCCAATTGGACTTTACATAAGAAAATGCTTCAATCAACTTCACCTATTGTTGACTGTGGAGTTCATTATGTAGATTTAATGTGTAAGATGACGGAAGCCAATCCGGTAAAAGTTTCAGGCATCGGTTCAAGGTTAAGCTACGAAATATCAGAAGATATGTATAATTATGGACAGCTGCAGGTTACATTTGATGACGGATCAGTTGGCTGGTATGAAGCATCCTGGGGGCCAATGATCAGTGAAACAGCATATTTCATTAAGGATGTCATGGGACCTAAAGGCTCTGTTAGCTTTTTAGAAAAGCAGGCAGAATCAGGTAATATCAACTCCCATACAGACGGCGGAGCCATTAAAATACATTCATCTGAAATGGATTCAGAAAATAACTTCATTAGTAAAGATGAAAATATCGAATTACTGGAAGAGCCGAATCATGAACTTCTCTGTAGATATGAGCAGGAATATCTATTAAAAGCTATTAAAGAGGATATTGATTTAACTACACACATGAATGATGCTTATAACAGCCTAAAAATAGTTTTAGCAGCAGACGAGTCAATCAGGACGGGAGAAACTGTTTATTTGTAAAATGTATGTCAGGATAAAATCGCTTGATTTATTAGCTAAACCTGTAAATATTTAACTTTATATAAATAAATATTTCCTATATAATTACTCTTAAATTGATATATACTAAAATAGTAAAAATAGCCTTTTATATGTTCCAATAGCCTTTAGTGTTATATATAAATGATGAAAAAATTACTGTTGCTTATTTTATTATGAAACCACTAAAAATAAAAACAAAAATCTTAATA
Source organism: Victivallales bacterium (assembly GCA_036011305.1). Taxonomy (GTDB): domain Bacteria; phylum Verrucomicrobiota; class Lentisphaeria; order Victivallales; family GWF2-38-69; genus DASCNA01. The sequence continues at coordinate 3,385 of DASCNA010000062.1, read as the reverse complement.
CTTCTTCTAGGGCTTGCATGTCTTATTTCAGTAATATTTTATGCAATGTCAAATTACTTCTTTTACAAAATTCAGAATGACTATAACAATAATATTTATACATCTCTCAACCATCTTAAAGATCTTAATAATTACCTGGCAGCTAACGACTATGAAAGCTTTAGTAAAGATTACTTGAAATTAGTAGTCAATAGTATTTTTAACTCAATAATTTATAATGAAGAAGTAGCTCCGAATGACAATAATACTGGAAAACTTAAAGTAAATAAAATTCTCTCCAATAATAATATTAAAAAAATAATTGCTAATTCTATTAGTATTAACAGCACTAAAGTGGCAGATTTTGCAATAATACAGAATAGAAAAATTATACTGTGTTCCCTGACTGGTAAAGAAGGACAACCAACGAATTCGTTTAATGTCTGGCTAAGAAAATATGAAGTATTAAAAAAATATTTTTCCAATAAAAACTCAAAAAATTATTATAAAGTATTTACAGGCAATAAAGATGTTTATCTAATAGTAAGGCGTTTTCCAGGTACTCAAAGCTACATTATAGGATCAATTACTCCTTCAAAGATAAAAGCTAACACACAGTTGGCTTCTCAGACTGTTAATACGATAAGAATGCTTGAGAGTAATATAAGGAAAGATACAAATGACTCAATGACAAAGATTACTTACTACAGAATTATCATAATAGCAATTGTAATGCTCCTTTGTATTCCACTTTCATTTATAAATGCCTCTAAAATATCACGTCCCATAATTAGTTTAAGAGATCAGGTAAAAAAATTCAGTGAAGGAAAATTTAAGAATAAAAAGATTGAAGAAAAAGGAAGTATTGAAGTAAGAGATTTAGTGAAATCCTTTAATTCTTTAGGTGACGAGCTCGACTGTTATATGAGAAATCTTAAAAAAGAAGTCTCAGAAAGACATAAGTTGGAAAGTGAAATTAAAATTGCTGCACAGATACAGATTTCCAGTCTGCCCAATATTACATCAGATTTCGTCAGACCTGAATTTTCGCTGGCATCAAAGTTGAGTCCTGCAGAGTACGCTGCTGGTGACTTTTATGATTTCTTTTATATAACACCAAATAGACTGGCACTGATAATAGCTGATGTATCAGGAAAAGGAATATCTGCAGCATTTTATATGTCTTTGGCTAAGGCTACTCTGTCCAGCATCAGTCATCATGAAACTTCTCCGGCAGAAGCTATGGCTAAGACAAATCATATTATTTCAGAAAACAATATTAACTGTATGTTTGTTACAGTTTTTCTGATGTTCTATGATATTGACACAGGTAAAATTACTTATGCAAATGCTGGGCATCACGATGCTGTAGTTTATAGTAAAAAAGAAAAGAGAATAAGAACTTTCGGTCAATGCACTGATCCTTCAATGGGCATACTACCTCATATTTCTTTTCATGAAAATGAAGACCAGCTTGACATAGGAGATACTTTGATTCTTTATACTGACGGTGCTACAGAAGCGGTAAATACAAAAGAAGTAATGTTTGGAGAAGATGAACTGTTTAATATCATATCAGCTAACATAAACCAATCAGTGTATGAACTTTCTAACAGCATAGTAGGTACAATACGTAAATTTGAAGAAGGTAATTTATTTGATGACCTCACACTTCTTGTTCTCAGAAGAAACATCTAGTATGCGGATTTTATTCGTATTGTTAGAATCATTATAGTAACGTGAATAAAAATTACAAAAAATATTTTTGGTTTATTATTTGATATTCTGGAGTTATTTTTTGCTTTGTTTAAAGAGATGGTAGAGATTTTGTAGGAATTAAAATAAATATTTATCATCAGGGTGGAAGTGTTAAGATACTTTATTAAATAACACTTAAGTGATATTTAATAAATTCAGGTGGTTATAAATTTAGCTTGTTGAAGCTGCTGCATTTATAACTCTTTCATCAAGATCGGTATAATTTACTATTTTTCGACATTTTGTCATTAGTAAATTTCTCTTGTGCTGAAGAAATATGCGTCTTCTTTTTTCTTCAGTAGTATAACTTTTAAATTTCATATAAACCTCCATGACTTTTTATAGTTATACGCAATTTTCAATATGGTGAATTAACACCACGAACAACTTACTCTAAAATAAAACTATTTAAAGATTCGTCAATAGACATGTTGAATAATTAACATAATCCTAACAATTAATCAGCAAATCTGCCCTTTCATAAAGTAAGAATTTATAATATAACCGTCATAAGAGATTTATCAACCAGTATATAATAAAATATAATTTGAGTTCACAAAACAAATGATATTGCATATTAACTATTATTCAGATAACATTATATATTATAAAAACAGGATGTATTCATATGATAATATTGAGCGGTAAAGATAAGAAGAGTTTTATTATTTTATCTATTATTTTTAGTCTAAGCTGTCTGATTTTTGCTTTAAATAATATCATATTCAGTGCTGATGATAGTATATATTCAGTTTATACTAACATAACTATTTTTACTTGTGTCTTAATAATCTCATGGTTATGCTTGTTTGGACTATTATATATAACCGTAAAAAGTTTATTATTGCGTTACAGACAGCAAACAAACAGGCTTATGCACTATATCAGTATAGTAGTAATAGTTTTTTACCTTGTACTATACTTTCCATTTCATATATTTATACTGCCTGTTTCATTATGGATAATTCTTGACTTTCTAGGCATGATTTTTCCATGGATATTAATTGCTTCATTAAGTAACAGATTTTGTAAATAGCAATTGAAATCAAACTTCAAGAGTTATGCTTACCGGGCAATGATCTGAGCCCATCACTGTCTTATGGATTCCAGCTTCAATTACAGCATCAGAAAAGCTGTCATTAACGCAATGGTAATCAATCCTCCAGCCAGCATCTTTTTCTCTTGCCCTAAAACGATATGACCACCAACTGTAATGCCCTGGTTCATTTGGGTGAAATTTTCTGAAGGAGTCAATATATCCAGCACTCAGATATTTACTCATCCAACCTCTTTCTTCCGGTAGAAATCCTGCATTCTTAGCATTTGTTTTTGGATTTTTCAAATCAATTTCAGTGTGGGCAATATTATAGTCACCGCATAAAACAATATTTCTGCCTTCAGATACTAAGTCATTACATTTTTTTAATATAGCGTCACAGAAAGCAAGTTTATAGTCCAAACGTTTTCCCTGTTCCTGAGAGTTTGGAAAGTAGCAGTTTATCAATACAAATTCAGAATAATGAAGAATCATTGTTCGACCTTCAATATCAAATTCATCCATTCCCAGTTTTTCTACAATATCAGGTTCTTTTTTTGTATATACTGCAACACCGCTATATCCCTTTCTTGCTGCTGAATGCCAATAACT
>DASCNA010000061.1:0-2779 GCA_036011305.1 Victivallales bacterium | reverse complement strand
TCAAAAAGGGTCGTTACTTCATGGATATCAAGCCTTATAGAAAAAGGTTATATAACTATTGAAACAATAGGTAACCAAAGAAGAATATACCTTGAAATCCCAGCAGAGACAAGGTGGAAGAAATCTTCTACCATTGAAGAAAAATCCGCCAAAGATGGAAGAAATCTTCCTGGCAAGGTAGAAGAAAACTTCCATGATATATATAATAATAAAATTAATAATATATCGATCGATAAAGAAAATAAAAAAGAAATATTATCGAAAGAAACTCCAAGAGCAAAAGCAGAATCAACTCCTGAAACTTCAAAGATTGAAACTCTTTTCGACGAACGCTTAGAATATCTCAGAAACGCATTTAAAGCTTTTAAATGCAGCTTTTCAAGTGCAGAGGCAATTCTCACTCAGGCAAGAAAGTTCTTCAAAACAGAATTAGAAGAAGAGATCATCACAGCTTTAATTGGCTACTGGAAGAAATACAAACCAAATACGACCTGGAATTCAGGTGCATGGTTCCAGCAATTTTTACTTCAAGCTTACGAAGCATACCAAAATAAACTTGAATCTGCAAAATTAGAAGCAGAGCAAATGAAATCAAATGCAGAACAAAGAATGAAATCAGATGAGCAGCAGAACCTCCAATACCAGAAAGACCTTGAATTGCAGAAAACAGCTATCGAAAAATTTTATTCTTTAGCAGAAGAACCTCAGATGAACATTATTTCAAAATTCAATAATGAACATAAAAGCAAAGTTGGAATCAGTATAAAAAATAAAATAATTACGGGAGAAAATCCAGTAAATGTTATCTGGTTCAAAAATTATTTAGTCTCAAATTTATTATCAATTTAACAATAAAAGGTAAATAATTAAATGAAACTGTCAAGATGTTACAAAGTAGCAAAAGACACTAAAGTTTCTGACGTGAATTTCGATGCAATCAGAAATGATCTTGAAACACTGAGCTACGATTCATCTACAGTTTTCAAAACTGTTCTGGTTATTGAGGAGGTCATAACTAACATCCTGAAATACTCAGAAAATCCTTTTGATACAAACACTTCTTTGAGCCTTTCAGATGATTCAATAGTCATTAACATTGAGGATTATGGGAAACAGTTTGATCCTACGTTGGTAAAACAAGTTAATCTTACTGAAGATTTAAGTAAACGAGAAATCGGCGGCCTCGGAATACACCTTGTGAAGCAATTTTCCGATAATATAAGCTACCACAGGGTAGGGGGGCATAATATTCTTCAGATCACTCTTTATGCAAAAAAAATCCCGGTAAAGGACACATCGCCAAGAGATAATATCAGTTGCAAAACAAACAGGAAAATCAGAAGCTTTACAGAATGCATAATTTCCGATGCTTTTGAAGAAACACTGCCATTTGATATAGAGCCAACGCTATTTAAAACAGCATTAATATAAACAACAGGGATTTTGAAATGAGTGATAAGAAAGAATTCAAAACGTTAACAAAAAAGCAGATTAGCATTGTTGCAATCTTAACAGCCATTGTCCTTACTGGAGTGTTGTACTGGAATTTTAAACCAACTCAACAAGATAAAATAAATGCAGCTATTCTCAAAGCATCCAGGGAAACTGTCAAAGAGACCAAAACAACAGTCGGTCCCAAATTTACTTTCATAATACGCACACCATCTGATTCTGATTTTGTTTATAGACCTAAAGAAGTAGATAAGTTTACACCATTTCTTAAAGATGCGCTGAAAGCTAAGTTGGTAAAACTCAACAGTAAAGGCGAGTACATGGTGATTAAGAATAATTCTCTGGATATGCAATCTGGAAAATTTTTGGCTGCCTCATATAAATTTAAAGAAATTAAACAGCCTCATATTAAGTTTTTTAAAGAGAATGGAAGCAGCAGTTTTACCATTAAGGCTTACCCATATATCAGTTATGATTGTACTATTTCTAAAACTTTTCAGCATTCTCCTATGAATAAATATGTTCCTGTTAATGTAAAAGCTGGAGCTTTCAATAATTACCTTGTACTTGATCTGCACAAAGGTAAAGGCAAGGAAAAATCCTACTTTTACAAAAGCTCTGAGTGTAGTTTTCCTGGAAAATCCATTATTAAGCTTCCTGAAGTCGAGCAGCGCATTGACTCACTTCAAAATTTATTACCCAATTATACCCTAATTATTGTGATTGTATTCTTTGTGATACTGTACTTCGTCTTTTTCAGGGTGAGCAATGCTCAACTAAGCAGCAGAACAAACAAGTTCAATTATTTATCTGAGAAATGTTTACGATTAATAACTGTATTGGTTATGCCACTTATTATGTGCATTTTTTTCTGGGATGGTAGAGGTGTATGGATGTACGCAATAGAAAAGTATTCAACAGAAATCATCTTATTTGGAATCTTTTTGTGCTTTTATCTGTTCCTTGTAAAAATAGCGCTGAAGTTCAGCAATAAGGTTTTTAACTTACCTCCTAAAAAGTTAACTCTTCGTAGTGGGAATGGAACAACTGCGCTTAAAGAAAAATCTAAGGAGAGTGGGCATGAATAAAACATGTTTTAAGTGTATGGATTCAAAAGATATAACCCGTAGAAAATGTATCAAAGAAAATAGAATTCTTATATGCCTGAATAAAGTTGAACTTGTTAAGTCAGACTGTGCAGAATTCTGCAATAGATTCAAAACCAGATAATAAAGAAAGGATTCAAAACTATGTCAGAGGCAACTCGCTTTGCATTAATATTATTTTTGATAATGCTGCCGATAGGAATATTAACTCTTGCACTGCA
>DASCNA010000060.1:0-2254 GCA_036011305.1 Victivallales bacterium | reverse complement strand
ATTTTAATCTATGATCAGAGAGTTTTTTGTATAAATAAAATTTATTGGTATTCTAATATATAAAATAGGTTAATACAGAAATATGGAATCGAAAGATGAAAATGTTAATTGAAAAATCAGGAAATATTTTATTTCTTATAATAGTTATGATAACGATGATTATACCGATAATATTAATAATCAATATTGGCAATTATCTTTGCAATCAAAATAAATATTCTAAATATGTAGTATTAGAATGAAAGTAATAACTAACAAATTAGAAATTACTTTATTATATTTAACAGGTATCGTAATGATGGTTGCGCCAACATTGTTTGTGTTTGATTTTATTAAATTATTGCATTGATAAAACATTATAGGGATTTGAATTTGAATCGTCAATAGATTTATGGTTTAGTCTTTGTTTCTCTGTATTTACTTCCATTTGTCAGGCAACAGCTTGATGGGGGTTCTGTATGATAGATAAATAGAGTTGTATGGTGCCCAAAATGACAGGAAAATCTATAGACAAATTACTTGTTATTCAATATAATTTATTTATTGTTATTTTTAAATCCTATGATGATTTACTCTCTTTGTATAGATTCATCCAATATATTATTATTTAAGTAGTAATATAATAAAGTATAAATTATGAGGTCATCACATCATAATTTATATATCTAATAAATCAAAGAGAAAGGAGTATTTTTAGAAAAATGTCCTCTACCATTTATTTTATTGGTGAATTAGCTTTAGATATATCCTTATTTTCTTATTTTATTCACTTTATACCCCAAATTTGTCATAACTATAAAAATCCTGATCTAAAAAACATCAGTATTACAACACAGGAACTATATATTATTGGCATCGGTTGTGATTTATTATATGGTTCCGGTTTTGGTTACCCTTGGCAATATATCTTAGTTGATTTCATTTATCTGGGATATTTACTCTTTCAGGATATCCAAATTTCATGTAAAATTAAATCTCACTATAAATATTTGGTCTATAATTCTATATTTGTATGTATTTGCATCCCAATAAGTGTATATCTTCTAAGCTACAGCATTAAATATACAGACAACAACATTAACTCTTCTAATGTATTTTTCTGGATATGCGGTTACATCAGCACAATAATATGGTTTCTTGTATGGCTTCCTCAAATTGCTAAGCATTGGAAAAGCAAAAAAGCTGATGGATATAGCATTCTTTTCTGGATAATTGGATTGGCAATGGCATTATGCGACCTAACTAGTGCTGTGATTTTTGGATATACTTGGCTAAATATAGTTACATGTTTTTATAGAATTGGTCTTCATGTACTCATACTTGGACAGTGTTTTTGCTATTCTAGAGTTAAACATGCTGTCAAAGTTTAAGTAATTAATAATTTTTTCTCTGCAAACTGTTGTTTACTGTTCGCTCTTATTATTCAGCTTTTATTTTTCGCTCTTAAAAAGAAATATTAGAAATAAAATGTTTTGAAAAAGATTTTAAAAATGGTAAAGAATGGAAAAATAGGTGGAGGTTTCTGCAATATAGGGACAAATGTGGTGGGGATAGGGAGATTTGAATTATTACAGAAACCCTCACCTGCTTAAAATATACTGCACATAAATAAGAATTACCAGTCTGCTTACCATAAAATGATACTAAAATGATCACATAAGCACTAACTTCTACTTTGTTTGTTTAATCACAAAAAGTGCACAATAGTCATATAATATATGTTATTAAAGAACAAATTATACTATATTTTTTTACTTGTAACAGTAATTTAAAAATGTGGACAAAATAGGATAGGAAAATTTGGATACAGTGGATAGGGAGCCTATGGGGATAGGTGAACGTGGACAAATGTTTGGGATAGGGCTTAAAACAAAGGGCATCCGAAAAATTGGATGTCCTTTGTAGTATATACTCAATAGTAATTATATAAAGATAGACCATCTACCCGAGCTAACTTTTAGGCATTCTAGTTAGATAATTAGAATGTAGGAAAAGTTGCAAAAACTATTCTATTCAGCTTTTATATAACATGGGAAAAATTAATGATATAGCAAATTTATCAAATAATTTCTTATGAACTTATTCTATGAGAACTCCAATTAACAAAAAAAGTGGGTAATTAATTTGGTAAACTCCCAGTTTGACTGGGAGACTCAACAAAGTTTGACTTTTAAGTAAATAGGTATTACTCCGATATCTGTGAATTCCTTTAGGAGTTACAGATAAAGGAGTAACACCAATGAACGATAAGATA
>DASCNA010000059.1:0-5792 GCA_036011305.1 Victivallales bacterium | reverse complement strand
AACTAATTAAATAATATACTATAAATATCTGAAATATAAATAATATTCTATAATTATATATTTCAGTTTATTAATTTGTCAATAATAATCTCTGTTTTGTTAACTTCTTCTTCAAATGATTCTAGGTTATTAACATTTGGACATATTATAATTGAACCTTTAAAATTAATTTTTATTAACGGATCTAACCAAAATTTTAATAGTGCTTCAGTGAGATGATTACCGGTGCTTGGTTCATAAATTATTCTAATTAACTGAAGATCAAAAATAAAATTTTCAAATAAACTGTCGGGAGAAATTTTTTTCTTTATTTCATGCGGGAAAATATTGATACATATGCGAAAATTATCCAGCATCAATTCTTTTAAAGTATCAGTAAGATTTTTTATATTTTCTGAATTGTTGTCAGGAATTGTTAACGGCATACAGATATGTTTTTTACTTTTGTATATTGGATAATATAACTGACGTAAGAATTCAATTTTTACTAAATTAGGTTTATTTTTATATGCTGTATTGCAAAGACCGAAATCTAATGAGAAATTTTGAATATTAAATTCCTTGTAATTACTTATGGATGAGTAAAGTAGTTTGATTAGCTCCTGTCTGACATTATTTGGCTGTGTATCTATATTGCTTAAAATGGAAGGCTCTACCAAGTTGAATAGGTTTAGTATTCTCAATCTGTAAAGTTTAAGCAGATTTGGAAGGTCACTGTTTTTAAATATATTACCTCTCAATTCAATTCCATCAAAATATTTATAGTTTATTCCCTTTATAAGAGTATTGAAGTTTGGTGTAACATCAGGTATAGATATTCCGAATTTAAAGTTATTCATTCAAATATTAACATTTATTCTTTTCATTTAGTTTAAGTATATTTATATCCTAATTATTTATATTAGACATATTTATTCAATATTTTATAAAAAATACTTAAAATTTCTCGATATTTATGGAAATTGAGGCATTTTTAGATAGTAAGATGAATTTAAAAATACGGAGTATAAAAATGTCATTAGTAAATTTAAAAACTGTTTTGGAAGACGCTTATAATAGAAAATATGCAGTTGGGGCTTTTAATATTGCAAGTTTTGAATTTTTACAGGCAATAAGAGACACTGCCGTTCAGCATTCTTCACCGGTAATATTTAATATTGCTCAGGTACATTTTCCTTTTGTCAACCTGGATGACTTTATCCCTTCTGTTTTAGATATTTCTAGAAGGTCAGATGTCCCAATGGTGCTGAATTTAGACCATGGTCTTGATATGGACGGTGTGATGAAAGCTGTTCGCCATGGTTTTACATCTGTTATGTTTGATGGATCAAGATTCCCATATGAAGAAAATATAAGAAAGACGGCAGAAGTTGTTAAATTATGCCACAGTCTAAATATATCAGTTGAAGGCGAACTTGGTGCTGTAGGCGGGGATGAAGGCGGAAATTTAGAAGGAAGTGCTGATGAAGAATTTTTCACAAACCCTGAACAGGCAGGTGATTTTGTAAAAAAAACAGGTATTGATGCTCTGGCAGTGGCAATAGGTAATTCTCACGGTAAATATAAAGGTGATCCTAAACTTGATTTTAATCGATTAGAACAAATTAGAAATAAAGTTCAGGTACCTCTTGTTTTACATGGCGGATCAGGTATTTCAGAACACGATTTCAAGAAAGCAATTTCAATGGGAATAGCAAAGATTAACTTTTATACAGGCATGTCACAGACCGCATTAAAATCATTTAATTCTTCAATGAAAAATATAAATGAAAGATACAATGAATATTTAGATATTATTGGTAAAATGAAGCATGATGTTTCTGTAACTATCGGGGAACAAATGAAAATCTTTAGTAGTATTGGAAAAGCATAGGCAGAATAAGCCTGAAATAAGAATTTATAATATATTCATTGAACAATAACTTGAGGTGGGTCATGAAAAAAAAAGGATTACTTACTTTTGGCAACTGGATTGTTGACTATATAAAAGATATTGACAGTTATCCAGAAAAAAATCTTTTAACTGTAATTACTAATCAAAAAATGTCTATTGGTGGAGGGCCTGCAAATATATCTGTAGATCTATCTAAAATGGAAGTTGATTTTCCTATTTATGCTGGTGGTGTTATTGGAGATGATACAGGAGGACAGTATATACTGGAAACATTAGCTGAAAATAAAATTATTCCTAAATACATGCGAAAGTCTAAAAATATTGCCACTGCATATACTGATGTGATGAACGGCCTAAAAGATTCAACAAGAACTTTTTTCCATTTTTTAGGTTCAAATTCTCTCTTATCATATAAAGATTTTGAGAAGATAAACTGCAATGCAAAAATTTGCTATATAGGTTATTTACTGGTATTAAAAGGTTTAGAAAAATACGATGAAGAATATGGCAGCATTGCAGCAAAATCATTAGCGTTTTTACAAAAAAAAGGACTTGTTACTGTTGTTGATTTAGTATCAAATAAAGAGGCAGATAAGAACTTTATTATAGGCTGTCTTAAATATGTAGATTATTTAATTATTAATGAAATAGAAGCTGAAATAATAACTGGTAGGCAGATCAGGAATAATGATGATACAGTTAATTGTACAAACTTAGAACTTGCTGTTAGTCAAATAATGGATTTTGGAATAAATAAACAGGTTATTGTACATTTCCCTGAAGGAGCATTGGCTGTAGGTAAAAATGGTAATAATGTATTTGAACCATCTTATTATATCGATTCTAAAGATATAATTGGAAGTGTTGGAGCAGGAGATGCATTCTGTGCAGGAGTTTTGTATGGTATTCACGAAAATCTTGAATTAAATGAAACCTTAAAAATTGCCAGTGCTAATGCATGGTTTAACCTTCACAGCCAGAGTGCTACAGAAGGAGCAGTTAAAATAAGTGAGGTTAATAAATTTATTAAAACTGCTGTTCAAAATAAAAATATATTTCAGTAATGCTGGATTGTACAGTAAATGATTATTAAAGTATGCTGGTTTCTTAAGCAGTATTCTTAATTTAAAAAGGACTCATTTATAACTTGAGTCCTTTTATTTATCAGTAGGTAGTGAAAGTTATTATTGATTTAAAATTCCACCTATGTTGACAATGTCTATATCTTCCTGTGTAAGCGAATGAGTAAGTTCCAGATCTATTTTCTTAGTGTCAGGCTTAATTATTTTAGCTGTAATAGTTTTACCAGGTGTCAGTCTGGTTTTTATATCACAAATAATAATTGAATCGTTTTCTTCGATCATATTATAATCAGCAGGATCTTTAAATGTTAGAGGAAGAATTCCGAAATTTATCAAATTAGCCATATGAATACGTTCAATGGACTGTGCTATAACTGCTTTTATACCTAAGTACATAGGACAAATTGCAGCATGTTCTCTGGATGAACCCTGACCATAGCTTTCTTGAGCAACGATTATACCGTGTATTCCGTCATTTTTTAAAGCCTCTGCACGTTCTGCAAAGGAAGGTTTGCTGTTTTCTGTAAAACATTCAAAAACAACTTTTGAATAAGCAGGAATGTTACTTCTCAATTTTAGATGTTTTCCGGCAGGCATTATATGGTCTGTTGTAATTTTGCTGCCTACTTTAATAACTACTCTTCCATCTATTGTATTTGGCATTTCACTGTTTGAAGGAGGGGAGCTTAGTGTAGGTTTTCTAATAATTTCGACCTTTGAAGCAGCATTACTGTTAAGAGGTTTTATTATCATATTATCATTGATTGTATATGATTCGGATGATTTTATATCTGGAAATTCAATATTAAAATCCCTTGGATCTGTAATTTTTCCTGTCAGTGCTGAAATTACAGCTACTGCTGGGCTTACAAGATATGCCTGATCCCCAATAGTGCCGGTTCTTCCAGCAAAATTTCTATTAAATGTTCTTAGGGAAATTGTGTCATCCGCAGGGCTTTGACCTTGTCCTATGCAAGGACCGCAGGCTGATTCCATAATTCTTGCTCCTGCGGCTATAAAAGTTTCTAGTTTATTATCAGCAGCCAGCATTTCTAATACTTGTCGACTACCGGGGGCAATGGACAGAGAAACATTTGGATTTACCGTTTTATTCTTTAATACAGAAGCGACTAATGATAAATCCATATATGAGCTGTTTGTACATGAGCCTATAATTACCTGATTTATTTTTTTGCCGGAAAGTTCTCTGATAGTTTTAATATTATCTGGACTTGAAGGACATGCAGCCAGTGGTTCAAGGCAGCTAAGATCAATTTCAATAATCCTATCATATTCTACATCCTCATCTGGAACCAAAGAAGTCCATAAATTTCCTCTATTTTGAGCTTCCATAAAAGATTTAGTATTATTATCTGACGGGAAAATAGATGTGGTAACTCCAAGTTCAGCACCCATATTAGTTACGGTAGCTCTTTCCGGTACAGATAAACTTTTAACACCTGGACCAAAATATTCTACTATACAGCCTACATTGCCTTTTGTTGTTAATATATTCAGCACTTTTAGAATAATATCTTTGGGTGCTACCCATGGTTTTAAACTTCCTGTTAATTTTATTCCAATTATTTTTGGATATGACAATCTAAAAGATTTTCCAGCCATTGCTAGTGCTACATCCAGTCCACCGGCGCCAATTGACAGCATTCCTATTCCACCGTTAGTGGGCGTATGTGAATCTGATCCAAGAAGTGTTTTTCCAGGAACGCCGAAACGTTCTAAGTGAACTTGGTGGCAGATCCCGTTTCCGGGACGTGAAAAATATATGCCTTTTGATGCTGCAAGACTTTGCAGATATAAATGATCATTGCTGTTTTCAGGGCCTATCTGCATTGTATTATGGTCCACATAAGATACTGAAAGTTCTGTTTTTACTCTATCAATGTTCATTGCTTCAAGTTCAAGATAAGCCATTGTTCCTGTGGCATCTTGTGTAAGAGTCTGATCTATTTTAATGGCTATTCTAGAACCGGTTGTTTTTTTGCCTGATGTGATATGAGAATTTAATATTTTTTGAGTTATTGTTCCTTTAGACATGGCTATTTTACTCCGTCTTTGAGTTGCATATATAAAAATAAGTTTATCAAGAAAAATACATCTATAAATAATTATTGATAAATATATATTACTTTATTTTTAGGAAACTGCTAACTTCTAAAATTTTATAGTAAGAAAAAATAGACTCACATGTAGATTTCTGGAAATTCAGAAATTGATTATTTATGTTTTCTTAGGTTATATATAACATAAACAGCCAGAGCAATGGTTGGGGCTGTGCCTCCGACTATAGGCGGTAATAATCCGCGATTGCCCATTACTTGAAATATTTGAGATAGTACCTGATATACTACTATTACAAGTATGGCGCTTACTACAGATAGCATAACACCTTTTCTCTCGCTGCTACCAGCCATTGGAACTGCTAGTAATACTGCTAATATACAGACCCATGGAAAGGCAAATCTAGTGTAAAGTTCGGTTAAAAGTGAATCTTTAGTTGCAGCAGGAAGATGTTTTGACATTTCCAATTTTCGCATAATCTGATTAGAGGTGATCTCATTTGGATCTCTTTGAGCTATAATCATATCAGTAGGAGTTTCTACGATATCTCCTAACAATTTATAATCTTTGTCTTTAGGACCGAAAACTTTAAATGGATGTGAAGTTGGTATAGTTAAACTTTCAATTTTGCCAAGATTTTTTTTACTATATGCATCAACAAGTTTTGTTGTTTGATATTTTACCAACGTACCATCAAAAAAGGTCCATCCTATTTTGGGCTGATATTCAGAATGAGC
>DASCNA010000058.1:0-3946 GCA_036011305.1 Victivallales bacterium | reverse complement strand
CATTCAAGTATATTTAAAATTAACGGACAAAGCTATCGTACTAAGAATATTAAAAACAATAAAACGGAGGTATAAATTTTTATCCGAGCTATGGAATTTTCTTTAATACCAACTATGGAATTTAGGTTGCATTTGACAGAGCAGTCCCATTACTTCCAAGATATTTGTTTTGCAGTTGAAACATATTTCTTAATTTATCTATCGTAATTATTCTTTTTCCTATATTCTCATATTGCTTACATAGTTCATAAAAGCGAATTGTGTATTTGCCTGTAAAATGTTTAGTTTGCAGTAAGTCGTAGCTTGTAAACCGCTCTTTGAGTTTATTAAAAAAAGGTATAACTCTGCCATAAAAATATAATTTAAGTTCACCACTATTAAGTTTTGTTTCAGTTATGAAAGAGCTTGTTAGAATTTCCTTTTCTTCTTCATCAACATACACTAGTACTTTTTCATTGAGAGATTTACAGGCTTTTGTAATATGTCTAAAATCTTTATCTGTATCCAAACCAACTATATCCATTAAATCCTTTCTACTCATTGTAACTGGATAAGCCTTGTGTGGATTAGGTTTATCTGGAAATTCTCGTTTATTCGCTTTTAGTACTGCCAAGTTTAATATTTTTTTTTCGATGGGATTACATTTGTAGCTTGCCTCTATAAAATTATTTCCCATATAAACAACTTGCCTTTTATCCACTTCAAACTCCTGTTTATCTATAGACTTAATTATATGAATCACATTTTTTCTTATTCTTTTTTTATCAATGCCCTGCCTTTTCTATAGATATGCCCTGCCTTTTCTATAGATATGCTTTTTTTTCACTTCCATTTAGCAGGAGTTTGGGAATAGATTTTATTTATAGTTACTTAAAATAACAAAAAACTTCTTATAATAAAGGAGTTACAATATATAAAAACTATCTATCAAAGGCTAATTAAGTACTATAAAAAATAATTTTAAGAAGCTTCACCCTGCCTTTTCTATAGATATCATCCTGCCTTTTCTATAGATATAGGTTTATAAATAATTAATTATGAACCTATTACAAAGCCTTAAAAATATTAAAAATATTAAAAATATTAAAAATATTAAAAACGCGCACGTGCGCGCGAGAAAGCCCTTTTAGAACCTCTGAATCGCTTCGCTTTTCGAGAACCTAAAACCCCTTTACCCCACCAATTTTTATATACTTTTAAAAAGGATGCTCGGGAATACTTCCTCGCATTAGCGAAACGATATTCATCGTTCCTTAGACTCCGACCGTCGTCGCTACGCTCCTCGTCTCCGTTATTATTACTTAGAAACATGATGATATGAGAATTGCTCACAAGATGAGTAGCTGCGCTACAAGAAAATTGGATAAAATATTATTATTTTCTATTGTTAGATATTTTCTTTTTAGCCGAAGGCTGCCCTTTCCTATTCTAAAAAAATATAATCATGTTAAATATTGAAAACTTGTTCTTTGCTTTCTTTTTTAGTATAAAGTTTACACGCATGCGTGTTTTTAAACTTTTTATATATCTTTTATATACTTTTTATAAGGTAGCCTCATTGATCGATAGAAAAAGTTGGGATACCGATAGAAAAAGTTGGGATACCGATAGAAAAAGTTGGGATACCGATAGAAAAAGTTGAAATACCGATAGAAAAAGAATATAATACTTATCGGTATTTCAACAATAACTATCGGTCAAGGAATATTATAAATAATGAAAGAAACTGATATTGTTAAACTTAGCAATAATTATATTGAAAAAAAAAGTGATCTATCGTTTACTGCTAGAAAATTGTTTATTGCAGTCGCGTGGCAGATTCAAAAATTAGGAATTAATGAAGCTGGTGAAATAGAGCTTTCAGCAAAAGAACTTAATAAACTAGTTGGAGTAAACCTTAACAAACCACAAACATTTATTGATGCTTTTTCTGAGTTGCGAGAAAAAACGATAATAGTAAAAGATAAAGATGGAACTAAAACTAATATATTTGGTGTTTTTAATGAAGCAGAGATGACTGATAGGAATGTTGTTATTGAAATAAGTAAATCTGCTTTTCCTCTTATACAAAATCTTACAAAACAATTTACTAAACTACAGGCATTAGATATTCAAAAAATAGAACATAAATCGAGTCTTATAATCTATAAATTATTACGGCAATATTTAAATACTAGATCTCGGACTAGAATTATGAAAATTGATGAATTGAAAGAAATATTAGGTGTAAAGCAGAAATATAAGGAGTTTTCTAATTTTAAAAGAGAAATATTAAATTTAGCAAAAAACGAATTGAAAGAAAAATGTACAATATTTTTTGATTATGAGCTTATAAAATATGGTAGAAGGTATACCAAAATTAAATTTATAATCAAAGAAAGAAAAAAAGGTAGTAAGGATTATAAATCGTTATATGAAACTGAAAGAGAAAGTAAAATAACTGAAATATATAATAGTTATAATGATGAAATGCTAGATGCATATAATGAATTGTATGGTGCAGAAGAAACAAGACTCTTTAATTATAATTCTGATGGTACACCAAAAAAAATGTTGATGAAGGCATTGATCAAACTGCAATTTCTAGATTTTCCATCATTTGATGTTTGGTTGAAGGGATATAAAACTTAATTCACACCCTTCTTACTCCCCCTCTTTTCTTATTTAGACAATATTTTTCTATCATCTATATCTTATTAATATAGATGATTCTGTTTTGTTGACATATTCACGTTGTTCAATTATAATATATGTTGTTGTTCAATTAAGACTCATCAATTAGCTCATCGGAGTAACTCTATGGATAGTCACTGGGTAAAAATAAATGAAGCAGTCGAAGTAACGGGATTATCGAATTCAACATTGAGAAGATATGTTGAAAAATTCAAAAATGATATAGAAAAATCAAGAAAAGAGTATGGACACAATAATCAGTATTATTGGGTTGTTAACCTCGAATTACTTAATGCTTATTATAAAGTTAATCAAGGTGGTTCATCAGGTGTTCACCAGGATACTTCATCAGACTACGCTCAGGATAACTCAAATGAGTCAAATGATAAATTTAAACATGCAGAGTTTGTTCTTGAAAAACAACAAAATGATATTATTGTAGAACTTATAAATCAAAAGAAAGAAAAAACACCAATACTTAGGCATTCTACATTTTGGACGGCTTTTAGTTTAATTCTAGCAATCTTAGTCATTATATTAGCAGGATACTTGTATTATAAAAAATTGGAAATTGCACAACTGAAAAAGGAAAATACTTTGACCATTTCCCATAAAAAAGAAATAAAACAACAAAATGAAATTTGGGTTTTAAAGTATGATTTTCTTGATAAATCTTTAACTTCAGAAAAACAGAGGGCAGGGGAATTAAAGGAAGAGTTAAAAGAATCAAAATCAGAGATATCAAGATTAAGGTTAGAAAAGGCACAGCTTCTTAAAATAACATCTGATAAAGTAGATAGCACTCGAAAAAGCAGTTTCTTTTAAAAGGTATACTTTACCCCCTTACACTGTAACGTGCAGTAAAATGATTAGATTTAGTGTTCCAAAAGTAATATCAAAAATCCAAGTGTGTCATAGCCTCAATATTTATGATTATGGAGCAGGGGGGTAACTCAGATTATTCTCCATATATATTAATGGCTGAACGTTCAATAGATTCTGATATCTTTTCATTTGATGCTTTGGTATACAGAGCAGTAGTATTTATTGAATCATGTCCCATCAGGGCAGATAATTCTAGTAAACCATTAGGATTTGCTTCTAAATAGTGAGTAGCAAATGTATGGCGTAATGTATGAGCCGTAACATGTACCCTATCAATGTTAGCCCTAGCAGCAATTGTGCTCACTACTTTTTGTAAAGTTCTAATTCCTGCTTTAGAACCTCGGTTACTCATGAACACAAAGTTATTTGGCTTACGTTCATCAAAAGT
>DASCNA010000057.1:0-20243 GCA_036011305.1 Victivallales bacterium | reverse complement strand
CAGAATAATGAAGAATCATTGTTCGACCTTCAATATCAAATTCATCCATTCCCAGTTTTTCTACAATATCAGGTTCTTTTTTTGTATATACTGCAACACCGCTATATCCCTTTCTTGCTGCTGAATGCCAATAACTTTTATAGCCTGAAACATCCAATAAATCCTTTACAAGCTGTTCAGGCTGGGCTTTAGTTTCCTGTAGAGCTAAAATATCAGGTCCAGTTTCGGATATCCATTCAAGCAAACCTTTTTTCGCACATGCACGTATTCCGTTTACATTCCAAGAATAAATATGTTTCATGTAGTAGATACCTTTTAAATATTAAACTTTATTAATGTATATTTAAAATATAACCATTAAATATTTATCTTTCATTATTTATTGTTTAAATTATAATAATAGAATATAAGAATTATAGAAAAATAAACTATTAGATATCTGCTTATTCTAGCAACTAGATAAATAATAAAAGCCTGATAAACTTTTTTTTAGTCTTCTTATGCTTTATATAATATCTATATCTTTAAATACATACTATATTATGGTTAAAATATTTAATGAATTATTAAGGAAATTCCACATATGGCAGACGTAGAAATCGGCAGATTAAATAAATTAAAAATAGTAAAAGAGTTAAGCTTTGGATCTTATCTGGACGGAGGAAGTTATGGCGAAATACTGCTTCCTAAAAAATATGTACCTACAATAGCTAAGCTTGATGATATAGTTGAAGTGTTTGTATATTTCGACTCCAATGACTGTATTATAGCTACCACTGAAAAACCATATGCTACTGTTGGTGAATTCGCATATTTAACAGTTGCTGCAGTCAACTCTGTAGGTGCATTTCTTGACTGGGGACTATTAAAAGATCTTTTCGTTCCTTATAGAGAGCAGAAAGAAAAATTACGTGAAAATATTTCTTATCCTGTTTATATTTACTTTGACGAAAAAAGCAGAAGAATTGCTGCAACTACAAGGATAGCAAAATACTTGGATAATGAACCAATTAATTATAAAGTCACTGAAGAAGTGGATTTGTTTATATATGGCAAAGAAGAAATAGGATATAAAGCTATTATCAATAATGCTCATAGAGGTATTTTGTATAAGAATGAAGTTTTCCAGCCTTTGAAACTGGGGCAGCATTTAAAAGGTTTTATCAAAAAAATAAGAAATGACGGAAAAATCGATTTATGTCTCGAGCAACCCGGATATGAAAAAATAGGCGGTTTAGCTGAAACTATTCTGGAAAAACTTAAGAAACAGAATGGATTTATAAATATAAATGACAAAAGCTCTCCTGATGCTATTTACAAGGCTTTTAATGTCAGTAAAAAAACTTTTAAAAAAGCCATAGGTGCACTTTATAAACAAAGAGTGATAACAATAGATAATGAAGGCATTAAGTTAACTAAAAAATAATGATTACTATTTAATCCTGATAATGCATTAGAAATCTGCATATTTCAACAATCGTTTACTGCTCATACAGCTATGAAGACTATCGATGTATAAAAATATACGCCTGAACTTTTCAAAACTCTCTGAACAGCAAAGCATTACTAAACTATTTGTTTTCAACTGCACAATCTGGGTTTAAAGATAAATTATCAATATTTAATTTATCATCAACAGTTAATAATTAACCATTATAATTTAGTCATGTTTGAGTTAAGAGAATATCAGAAGAAAATAGTACATGATGGAGTATCAATATTGCTGCATCATAAAATACTTTATTTGGCGCTTGAGTGTAGAATCGGGAAAACTCTTATATCAATGCAGATAGCTAAAGAGTGCGGTTATAAATCAGTACTTTTTGTAACAAAGAAAAAAGCAATAGCTTCAATCGAACACGATTATGGTTTGGGTTCTTTTAAAGAGTTCTTCGACATAGTAATTATCAATTATGAAAGTCTGCATAAAATACCGAAAATAGTTTATGACTTAGTTGTTGTAGATGAAGCGCACAGTCTAGGATCTTTTCCTATTCCTTCAATCAGAGCAAAACGCTTAAGAAAAATAGTAAAAGATAAAACTGTTATCTATTTAAGCGGTACGCCTACACCAGAAAGTTATTCTCAGATATTTCATCAGTTATGGATAAGTAAAAATTCACCTTATTACAGTTATAAAAACTTCTATCACTGGGCTGCAAATAAATATGTTGCTGTTCAAAACAAGTTTATTGGAGATAAGAGAGTGAAAATATACTCAAAAGCGAATAGGGGAAAAATATTCCAGGATCTGAGTTTTTTCTTTATATCTTTGACCAGATCAGAAGCAGAATTCGATATAACTGATCCCAATGAGAAAATAGAGCATGTTTCTCTAGACAAAGCGACTATTAATATAATACATAAAATATTTGACTTCGATATAATAAAAGGTAAATATGCCAATCTTACTTGTGACTCACCGTTGAGGAAAATGCAGAAAATGCATCAGTTATGTTCTGGTACTGTACTTCTGGATAACGGTAAATTTCACATTATGGATTACTCAAAAGTCGAACATATCAAAAGAACTATCAACTTACCGGCCGGTATATTTTACAAATATAAAGCTGAATATGAAGTACTGAAAGAATACTTTCCTGACCATACAACAGTTCCAGGAGAGTTTGATAAAGGAAATAATGACCTGATTGTACTGCAGATCATAGCAGGCAGGGAAGGGGTAAAATTAAAACGTGCGAATGAACTTATTTTTTATAATATAGATTTTTCTGCTACTTCATATTTTCAGGCAAAAGACAGATTGATAGATAAAACCAGAGAAAGTCCAGCTAAAGTGAGATGGATATTTTCGAGAGGCGGTATTGAGGACAGAATTTACAAAGTTGTCAAAAATAAAACAAATTTTACAACAAGTCACTTTAAACATGAATTCTATTTGGGAAAGTGAATGATGTTTTTCTTATCATGTTATATGGCAAAGCGCTAAACTCTAATTTTTAGATTCCGGACAATATTATTTCAGAAATAGTTAAACAGTCTCTAGCGTTAAAATTTCTTATCAGTTTTATTCTTCGAATTTAAAGTTCTCTTTCTCAAACAAATCTACACATGCATCAACAACATGCGGATCGTATAGCAGTTTCCTTCCGTTTTTTATTTCATTTAATGCAGCTGCTATCCCTAAGGCCTTTCTATATGGACGATGATTATTCATTGCTTCTATCGTATCAGCTACACATACTATTCTGCATGCAAGATTTATGCTTTTATTCTTAAGACCATCAGGATAACCGGATCCGTTCAGCTTTTCATGATGATGTAATATGATTTCTTTTAGAGGCCAGTTAAAATCGATATCCTTAACAGTATCATACCCTGTTTTAGGATGTTCTCTTATAATATTCATTTCTGAATCAGAAAGTCTACCTGGTTTGTTGAGTATATCTGAGGGGGTATACAGTTTTCCTATATCATGAATCATTGAACCATAATAAATTGTTTTAATCTGATCTTCAGTTAGTTTCATTTTTTCAGCAATAGCTATTGCCAGTTTAGCAACTCTCAGCTGATGTCCCGCTGTATATGGATCTCTTTTTTCTGTTGCTTTTGAAAACATATAAACACTATTTTCAAAAGATTCCTTCAGCTTAAGTTCTGACTGTTTTCTTTTTGTAATATTTATTCCGTATATATTAATATAATTTTCACCTATAATTGGAACAAAATTCCAGGCATACCAATAAATGTTAAAAAAGGACTTTTCTGAATATGTTTGTTTGTTTGTTGATAAGGCTTTATTTATAATGTCGGCCCAAAGCTTGAACTCGTTCCCAGTTGATAGATTCTCGCTGGTTAGGAGAACTTTTGAAGCTTTATTAGCATATAAAACTTTTTTGTCTTTAGATATTCTTAGTACAGGAGAAGGATTTTCTTCAGGAAATTTAGCAATATTTACTACTTTGCTTTGCGCATTATTAATTGCATTCTGATAATAGTCAATATTTTTACCGAGTTTTTTAGATAATATTATAACAATAAAACCGGTTATCAGGGCTGAGATTACAATCAAAGTAGTTTCGATTATAGCACTGTGAAGATTAAAATAATAAATCAATATATCCTGAACGATTATGTCAATAATTATAATGGCTCCAACTGTAACTGGAATAAAAATTTTTATCAATTTTATCTGAGTAGAAGTACCCAAAAAAATATTAATCGGGAAAATGTTATTCGAAAAAGATAAGACAATGGAAAGTGTTAGAAATAAAAAGCATATGGCAGTTGAAAGCGCCATCGGTATTGCTTCTGTTGCATATAAAATAGGAGTCGGATGCAGGTAACTTAACAGTATTGTTCCAGAACAGATAAATGCTATGCTGGATAGTAGTCCGGCAATATGTTCAGGTAGATTACCATTCTTTTTAGTGAGTTTTATTGAAAGAAGAAGTATAACTGATATTCCTGTAATAAAGAAAAAAAATCCTGTGATCGGAGACATTCTGGCAATAGGAAAAACACCTAATTTACCATAATTAGGAACAAAAAAATCTTCAAAATTCAAATCTATATTATAAAAATGACCAGGAATTTCAAGCAACCCGAAAAGAGTAACCAGTACGGTTAAGATCAGTATTATGAAGCAGATAATTTTATTTTTTATAATTAAATTATAAAAAAGTATAATTAATCCCAGAATGATAAATGATACAGAGGTGCTTGGAGCCATCGGAATAAAGTCTTTATGAAGGCTGGCAAGCAGTCTAATATCAAATAAATATGATATTACTCCCATTGCAGCAATAATAATCGATGCAATGGAAATAATACACTTTATTCTAGTTATTTGTTTCATATAATTTTTGAAGCAGATTACAAATTTCCATATTTTATATTAATTATACTAATCTTTACAAACATATCTACTTTTATGATATTCTTATTGGTTTTTCGTTAATATTTTTAAAAGAGAGATTGAAAAAAGATTGATATGTTCATATGTTTAAACAAATAAAAATCAATATAAATATAAAATTTATATATAGGGAGATTTTTTAGTGGAAATAAAGATTAATCACAACAGTTCAATTCCCTTACATATACAGGTAGAAGAATTGCTGCGCAGGCTTGTTGTAGAAAAAGAGTATATTAATGGAAAATTACTTCCCCAGGAGACTCTGCTTGCTCAAAGATTGGGCATAAGCAGAAATACACTGAGAGTTGGCATAGATAAATTAGTAAGGGAAGGAATACTTGAAAGGAAAAGAGGCGTAGGGACAAAAGTAGCCCGTCAGAAAAAAAGATCCGCCCGCTTAGATGCCTGGATAAGTTTTACAAAAGAAAGAGAAAAGCAGGGTATTAAAGTTCAAACTTTCTATTCACATTATGAACTGGTTAAAATTCCTGATTTTGTAGCTGATAATTTTAATCTTCCTTATGAGACAGTTATTCCTCAGGTAACAAGAGTAAAAGGATATGATGATATAAGAGTATTCCACTCGATATCTTATTTCCATCCAAGAATACAGCTACAGGAGAATGAAGATTATTCACGTCCTCTATATGACATTCTTGAAAATAAATATAATTTTGTTGCTGCAAACTCTTTTGAAAAAATTTCAGCTATTGCTGCCGATGATAAATTAGCTGAGTATCTGAATATAGAAATAGGTTTTCCTCTGCTGAAAAGAGAAAGAATAGTTACAGATCCCGGCGGAAGATATATAGAGTACAATATTCATCATCAGAGAAGTGATAAATTCGAATATACTATTAACATACAGCGTGACTAAATTAAGGTTGGGATTAATTCAATGAGAAAAACCAATTATGACAAAAAACCTTTTACCGATGTTCATGAAATTAAAGGTGAGGCATTTGCCGGATACAGTGATATTTGTGCAGAATTAAACAGTAAAATAAGCAAACTTAATAAAAATAAAACAGTTATAATCATAGATTGTTATCCTGGGGTCATTGATACAGAACTGCTGCCTGCTTTCGTAAGCGGATTAAAGCCTGTGATGACGGTGAATACTTTAGATGCAAACAATAGCTGTGAGAAAGTATTAAACCTGATAAAAAGAGACTTAACTGACGATAGAGTCAGAGGTTTTATGTCTAATTATACAATTGATGAATTCTTTGATGATGAGAAAATAAAAGCCTTTCAAAATAAAATACATTTACTGGAGAAAGGTATAATCCTGATCTATGGAGTAGGCGCTTCACTTATCAGTAAAGGAGATATTACAGTTTATGCTGACATGGCCAGATGGGAAATACAGCTTCGGTACAGGACCAAAGATATATCAAACTGGTGTTCTGATAATTTTGGAGAGGATCCGCTAAGAATGTACAAACGTGCTTTTTTTGTTGATTGGCGGGTAGCTGACCGGCATAAAAAGCATATTTTTAATCAGGTAGATTATTTTCTGGATACAAATAAAAAACTTGATCCCAAAATGATTACTGCTTCAGCAATGAGTGAAGGATTGAAAAAAACTGCGCGAAAACCTTTTAGAGTGGTTCCGTACTTTGATGAAGCTCCATGGGGCGGACAATGGATGAAGGAGATATGTGACCTTGAAAGAACTAAACCTAATTATGGTTGGTGTTTTGACTGTGTTCCTGAAGAAAACAGTCTATTACTGAAATACGATGATATCATCTTTGAAACACCTTCAATAAACCTTGTCTTTTTTTATCCTGTTGATTTGCTGGGAAATAAAGTACATGCCAGGTTCGGATGTGAGTTCCCTATCAGATTTGACTTTCTTGATACTATGAACGGTGGGCATTTAAGTTTACAGGTTCACCCTACTACAGAATATATTCAAGAAAAATTCGGAATGCATTATACTCAGGATGAAAGTTATTATATGCTTGATACCGGAGATGATGCCTGTGTTTACCTAGGGACAAAAACTGGAATAAATAAAGATGAAATGATTAACGATCTCGAAAAAGCACAGGATGGTGAAATAATTTTTAATGCTGAGAAATATGTGAATAAAATACCTGCTAAAAAACACGATCATTTTCTCATTCCAGGCGGCACTGTTCATTGTTCAGGAGCCAATAGTATGGTACTGGAAATCAGCGCAACTCCATATATTTTTACATTTAAACTCTGGGATTGGGAAAGAGTAGGTTTAGATGGAAAACCGAGACCTATCCATATAGATCATGGTAAAAATGTAATTAATTGGAATTGGAATACTGAAGTTATTAATAAAAATCACGTAAACTGTTTTGAGAAAATAGAAGATGGTATCGGTTGGTCTGAAGGAAAAACAGGTCTTCACGATAGAGAGTTCATTGAAACAAGAAGACATTGGTTTTCTGTTCCTGTACTGCATAATACAGACGGATTAGTTAATGTATTAAATCTTATAGAAGGGGATGAAGTCATTGTAGAAAGCCCTTCTGATGAATTTGAACCATTCACTGTCCATTATGCTGAAACTTTTATTATTCCTGCGCTAGTTGGCGAATATACTATCAAACCTTATGGCAAATCAGTAGGTGAAGAGTGCGCCACACTTAAAGCCTATGTAAGAGTTTAAAGGAGAATCTAACGATGAAGAATATTATTGACGATAGCACAGGAAACACTCTCCTTCATATAGCTGTTTTAGAAGAAAACCTAAAAGAAGTAGAGCTACTTATAGAAGAAAATTGTGATCTTTTTACGAGAAATAAAAATGGAAAAACCGCACTTAATTTAGCAGATGAATCTAACAATAAAAAAATTATAAAAGCAATAAGACATGCTCTTTTTGCTTATGCTCTTGATCAGGCAGATAATGTTAGCTCTGAACACATAACTATGAAGAAAGAAAAAAACAGAGCTATTGATAAAAGTAAAGTTGAATCTTTAAAAATTGGAATGGGACAGATATTGGTTGAAGGCGGGAATTATAAAAGCAACCTGAAAAAAGCAGTTTATATGATACATAAAGCTGCTTCTGAAAAATGTAAGTTTCTAGTACTGCCGGAATGTCTGGACCTTGGCTGGACTTTTCCAAAAGCCGGAGAGCTAGCAGAACCAATACCTGGAAAATATAGTAATGTACTTGCTGATGCAGCTGTGGAAAGCAAAATATATGTAGTAGCCGGATTGACTGAAAAATTTGAGAATAAAATTTATAATTCAGCCGTTTTAATTTCTCCTGAAGGGAAAATTATTAAGGTGCATAGAAAAATTAATGTTCTTGATATAGCACAGGATATATATTCTATAGGAGATTCTTTATCTGTCGTAGAAACTGAATATGGTAAGGTTGGTGTGGATATATGTGCAGACAATTTTGAAGACAGTCATGCTTTGGGTGAATCCCTTATTAGAATGGGAGCTGATATTATTCTTTCACCTACGGCATGGGCTTTACCTCCGTGTTTCAGAGGTGATGATAACCCATGCTGGACTTGGGAAACATCATTTAAGAAACTTGCTAAGACATTTAATGTTCCGATTGTCGGAGTCAGCAATGTCGGTCTGATAAAAGACGGAGTATGGAAACAGTTCTCCTGTATAGGAAATTCTCTAGCAGTAACTCTCAATGGCGAAATTGCGGCAAAAGGGGGGCTGGGAGCTGACAAAGAAGAGTTAATTACGGCAGAAGTAGAAATTTATAAAAATAAACCAAAAGGCACAGAGATATCAGCATATATAAATACTGGTGATAACTAAATACAGAAGTATGAACTTTGAAGTTATATAAAACTCAAATTTAAAAATAGGGGATAAAACTAATATGAAAAAAATGGGAATAGTTATATTAGCACTACTGATTTCACTGGCTTCTTACGTGTGTTTAGGGGCAAATAGTTCACAGGCAGAACAGTGGACCCAAGCAAATGGTTTTTTTAAAAAAAATATTTATTGGCAGGGATCTGATGATGCATATTCTGTAAAGATAGGTCCAAATAAAGTATTATGGCTTTTTGGAGACACTTTAATCTCAAAAACAGGTAAAAAAAGAACACCTGAAGATGTTAATATGCCGAGAAATACCATTGGTATAGAAACAGGTCTGAACCCAACTGATGCAACAATTAAATATTATTGGGGAAATAAAAACAGTATTAGCAGTCCAAAAAGTTTTTTTAGAAGCCCTGATATAGCTGCTGAAAACTGGCTTTGGCCCGGAGATGTAACACTGCTTCCTGAAGGGAAAGGTATGATTATATTCTTCATGAACATAAAACCTGTAGATTATGGATATGGGTTTGATATAGCAGGCTGGCAGGCAGCATTAATCAGAAATTATAAAGAATCTCCTGAAAACTGGAATATTGAGTGGCTGCCTACCAGTGATTTTTCAAATCTAAAAATGCTTATAGGAAGCGGAGGTGTTTTAACTGAAGGAAATTATTTATACGCTTACAGTACGAAATCTGACATTACCGGTCAAAATATTTATCTTGCAAGATGGCCTCTTTCTCTTTTTAATGATAATCAAACCGCCGATATGTCAAATCCGCAATGGTGGACCGGTGCTGAAGGATGGATTTCAGAAAGTCAGCTTGATGTAAAGAAACTTCAACCATATATGTTATGGAATAATGGTCAGACTGAATTCACTGTAAACAGATTGTCTAATGGAAAATACCTTGAAATTCAGACAACTCCATCAGTTGACTGGGCAGGTAATGCGGATTTATCTTACAGAATATCGGATAGCCTCACAGGACCGTGGTCAGATTTGACAGTATTCTACCACAATCTTTGCAGAGATAATCCAAAACCTAATGAATTAATGGTATATGCAGGAAAACTGCATCCGGAACTTATCGGCGGAAATTATATTTTTACTTTCGCTACAAATACACAGCATATTGAGGCTCTATGGGATCAGCCTGAATTATACTATCCACGATTTTTAAAACTTGATGCTAATATATTTAATTCTCAAAATAATTAACTAACAGTCAGAGGGGATATTTTATGTATACTATTGGATTTGATATGGGAGGTACCCGTATAAAAATCGGTATTATAAAAGATGGTAAAATTGCAAAAACAGAAATTATACCTGCTCTATCTAATATCGGATTAGAAGCAAGATTGCCTGCTATTAAAAAAGTTATTTCTGAATTATGCAGTAATTTGGATATAAATTTTAATGATTGTCAGGGGATAGGTATTGCTTGTCCGGGAGTAATTTCACAGGATAACAAAAAAATAGTATCTATAAACGAGAAATATAATGATGCAGTTTCATTGGATCTTCCTGCATGGTCTAAAAAAGAATTTAATCTTCCGCTTTTTATTGATAATGATGCAAGAATGGCATGTATTGGTGAATGGCAGTACGGAGCCGGCAGGGGATATGATAATTTAGTAATGATGACCTTAGGAACCGGTATAGGAACTTCTGCTGTTGTTGATGGTAATCTTTTGAGAGGATCACATGGAATAGCCAGTCTTTTAGGTGGACATTTTACTATAAATTACAATGGTGATAAATGTACATGTCCAAACATAGGATGCAGTGAATTGGAAGCTTCAACAGTAACACTTGATAAGAATGCTAGAAAACATTCTGCTTTTAATATTAGCAAACTGTCGAAAGAGGAAAATATAGAGTACGAAAAAGTATTTAAATATGCTGAGGAAGATGATATTTGTGCTAAGTACTTACTTGAGAGAAGTTTGAATATCTGGTCGATTACTGCTTTAAATTTAGCTCACGCTTATGATCCTGAAGTAATGATTCTAGGTGGTGGTATAATGGCAAGTGCTGACGTTATTATACCTGCAGTTCAGGATTATGTGAGTTCTCATTCCTGGAATCCATATGATAAAGTAAAAATTCTGAGAGCGGAACACGGCAATAATGCTGCACTGCTTGCAAGTGAATGGCTTATTAATAAAAGAGCAAGTGATCAAAAATAATTACATAACTATAAAATAAACTGATGGTTCAAAAGTAGGGAGATTATAATGTCGGTAAAACCAAATGCAAAAAAAATAGTAATAACTGCATGTATATTTGCGGGGCTGGGTGGATTATTATTCGGTTTGGATCAGGGATTTATTAATGGGTCGCTTCAATATATCAGTAAGGATATGCATCTAACTTTGTCGCAGGGAGAATCATTTGCCAGCATTATGCTTGTCGGGTGTATAGTAGGAGCTCTCTGCAGCGGGTGGATATCTAGGGGGATCGGACGTAAAAAAACACTGATACTTGCTGCGCTTTTCTTTACCGTTTTTACATTGTTCGGGGCTTTAACGCACAGTGTTCATATTTTGTTTGCTACACGATTCTGCCTTGGCTTAGCAGTTGGCTGTGCTTCTTTTGTTGTTCCGCTATATCTGGCAGAGATAGCACCGACGAAGATGAGAGGTGCATTTATTACCATGTACCAGTTAATGATAACTATAGGTATATTTTTAATCTTTCTGTCTAACTCTATAATAAGCCATTACTTACAGGACTGGAGGTTAATGCTGGGCGTTATTGTTATTCCATCAATAGTTATGCTGATAGGAGTGATATTCATCCCTAAATCTCCAAGATGGCTCATGCTTAAAGGCAAAGAAAAAGATGCAAAAAATGTTTTGGAATCCACAAGAGAATCAGATGAAGAAGTAGAGTTTGTGTTAACAGAAATTAAAGAGAGTATTAAAGTAGACTCGAGTAAAAAAGAAACCGGATGGACCATGCTGAGAAAACCTTATTTTTTGAAAGTACTTTTTCTTGGCATTTTTATTATGATTCTTACACAATTTTCAGGCATTAATGCTATTATTTATTACTCTGGCAATATATTTAAGACTGCAGGTTTCAGTAACCCATCTACGGCAACAGTAATAATGGGGTTAATCAACGTAATAGTAACAATTATAGCTGTTAAGTATATTGACAGATTAGGCAGAAAACCAATTATTTATTTTGGCTTAACACTTATGACTATTATGTTAATTGTCATAGGAATATTGTTCCACATGCAGGATTCAGGTATGATTTTAAGCAGTTTTACAAAACTGTCATTAGTTGTTTGCTGTCTGATTTTTGTTGCATCCTTTGCTGTTTCAATGGGACCTATTCCATGGGTGATATGTGCAGAAATATTTCCTTTGGAGGGAAGAGATTTCGGTATTACAATTACAACAGCTGCATGCTGGCTGTCTGCAGCAATTGTAGTAAGATTTTCCATGTCAATTATGCATTATTTTGGAAACTCTACAATGTTTTTTATATTTGCCGCTTGCTGTATAATAAACTTTGTAATGGTTCTGTTCTGGGTTCCTGAAACAAAAGGAGTTTCTCTTGAAGAGTTGGAACTGAATCTAAAAAAAGGTGCCAAACTTAAAAATATCGGCAAGTAATTCTGTCATTAATAATAGGAGAAAATAATTATGCCGGAACTTCCTATCATCTTAGAGGAAATGTTACAACTGAATCATCCGGAGAAATTTCTATCTATATTTCCGGGCATGAACGAACAGTGTGCTGCTGATATGTATAATTTTACATTGAATAAATACAGAGATGTTATAGATAGCTATAAAAATAATGCGAAAGGAGCTGCTGATCTGCTTCTCAAAAACAGTGATTTTGCTGAACAGGTTAAAAATATCCCATTCAGGCAAGGAGAGACAATAGTGGCTCTGGGTGACAGTATAACTGATGATTATCAGTCATGGTTTGAAATATTGACGAATATAGTACATATGGCAATATCACCGGACATAAAGTTTGTAAACGCTGGTATATCTGGAGACACAACTTCTCAGATGATAACAAGATTTATAGGAGTAGTGAATCATAAACCTGACTGGATACTATGTATGGCAGGCACCAATGATGCTAGAGAGCATGGTTTATTCCCTAGTAAAGTTAATGTCAGTATTTCAGAGACAGAAGAAAATTTAAAAATGCTTTTCAATTATTCAAAGACACAAACTTCTGCAAAATGGATATGGTTAACTCCTGCCAGAGTGATTGATAAAATGCAGGAAAATCATCCTTATATGAAAATGGTTCAGTTTATAATAAGAAATAAAAATCTATATCCTGTTGTTGAATTTATTAGAAACCGATCGGAAACATTCATAGACTTATGGAGTGCTTTTGGGCATAATCCAGACCCTAAATTGTTTCTTGAAGATGGATTACACCCTTCTTTGGAAGGACACACATTGATCGTAAATGAAGTGATAGAAAAATTGAGCAAATTTGATAGGTGATAGAATGAAAAATAAAACTCAAGGATTTAAAAAGATACCGTTACTGGATGATTTGGCAGGAGAATGGATACCGGGTCATAAACTGGCACAGTATCCTACAGTACATAACTTTCATGGTTGTTTGCAGGTTAATAAAGATCTGGCATCAGTAAGCTGGCTTGTTTCCGTTCCTTACTCTCAGGGACATCACAGCGGTGCTCTTTATATTAATGATAAAGTTTATACTGCTGATGAATTTAAATGGTATCCCTATCAGGCTAAGAGAAGGAAAGCTGCTGATGATGGTATTAATATCGAATCGAAAGTTAGAATGGTATTTGAAGACAATGGTGTACTATTTAAAATTAAATTTTCTAATACTGGTAAAATATCAAAAACATTAAAAATAAAAATAGTTCATGCTGGCATTATCAGCAAATACAAATCACCGCTGGACTGGGACTGGTTTTATAGACTGCCTGACTATCCGGAGGATAACGGAAGTAGAAATGTAGCATGGAATGCTATTCTCGATAATGAAAAAATAAGAAGTAATATAGATAAACCTTTATCAAGTAATAGAAATTACAGAACAACATTATTTGAAGCAAATAATAATATACTAATTAAAAATTTAAAAAATGATGTCTGCACTGTATATGCCTTTTCTCAAACTCCTGATAATATTGTGTCAGACAGCTGTTATGCGCACTCGGAGTGGGAAATAACTTTATCGCCTGGAGAAGAAAAAAATATTGATTATGTTATGGGTTTTGGAGATAGTAAATCAGATATTTTAAATACTGTCAGCATCTGGTCTGATAGATTCGATGAGCTGTTCGAAGAATCAAAAACATTATGGCAGCAGAGATTTAATGATGCTTTTACAGTGGATAATAATCATTTTTCTGGAAGTCTTCCTATATTAGTTACAGATGATGAAAAGTTGTCACGTGTGTACTACATAGCCATTATAACACTGCTCATGCTTCATAGAACAAATATGCCTGTATTAGATAGAAGTTATCTAACAGGCAGTCCCAGACTTGGCGCTACAGTAATGTTTTACTGGGATACATCTATGTGGTCTACAGTTTTCGCTTTACTTGACCCTGAAATAATGAAGCAGTGTTTAAGAAACTGGCTTAAAATTGATATTGATAAATATTTCGGTCAGGATATGCTTGGGGGGCGTGGTGTCGGTAATATGTATAGTGCTACCAGAATGAATATTTTTAAAATGATTTCTACATATCTAAACATAACTCATGATAAAGATTTTCTGAACGAAAAAATCTTTTCATTATCAGAAGGTACTTATGCTGAGATGCACGGTGAAGACAATGTATGTCTTGCTGAAAACATAGGTGAAATCACAATACTTCAGCAAATGGAAAACTTAGCCACTGCATGGAAACAATATGTTAGGGAAGGGGATTTTTTAGCAGATTACGGTGAAGCAGTTAATTTGCTTGAATGTGTCCCTACTTATATTCATAAAGTACCTTCGTTTAACGCTGCTAATGTATGGATGATGAATACTGCCGCCGATTTTTATGAAATTGCCGGCAATAGTGATAAAGCTGAGCAATTAAGAAATGAAGCAGAAATATTAGCAAAACATGTGTTGGATTTATATGCTTCCGGGGAAGGAGTATGGAACAGCCTGCATAGAGATGGCAGTAAAGTTGAAATGAGACACTGCTATGACTTTATTACTATAGGCAAGTTTATGACAGGATATTTAACCGATGCAATGAAAAAAGAAATGAGTGCCTTCGTCGAAAATGAACTTCTTACTGCCACCTGGATGAGAGCTCAATCATTAAAAGATCCTGCGGCTGATTACTCTGATAGAGCAGATCATGGACCATTAGGAGCATATGATGCATGGCCTGCACAGACAGCTGATGTTATGGGATTATTCGGAGAATGGAATAAAGCTGTAGAAATAATCCGCAACTGCGAAGATGTCACGAAAGAAGGAAACTTTTCACAGGCAAGAGAACTGTTTGGGCCTGATAAGCACAGCTATAATGCAGATGTCCGCATAGCAACGAGAGATCTTGTTAACAGAGAATGCAGCGGTGGAGTAGCCTTTGCAAATTCTATTATCCAATACTTTTTCGGTTTTAATCCAAATTATACTAAAGATGAAATATTATTGGATTCTAGTAAATCACGAGGATTCACAGGATCACTGTTAAATATAAAATATAAAGATGAATATTATTCAATAAACAGCAATGATGAAGGACTGAATATAATTAAATAGATATTCGAATTTCGGTGTATTATGCTACAATTAAAGCAAGTTACTAATATTTGAATAATTTTAATGCAAGAGGGATATAATGAAAAAAATAAACTTAGTAATTGGCATTGCTTTATTGTTGATATTAAACTGTTATGCTTTACTAGCTGTTAATTCTAATTCATCTTCTGCACAATGGACTGTTGCGAACAACTTATTCAAACATAGCCCTCACTGGCGCGGTTCTGACGATGCATATTCCATACCTTTGGGAAATAACAGAGTTCTGTGGCTCTTCGGAGATACTCTTGTTTCTAACAGTGATAAGTTTATTCCAAGATCTCCTGATCATATAAAAATGCCTAGAAACAGTGTGGGTATTATGACAGGTTTGAACCCTGCCAAAGCTTCTATTAAATATTACTGGGGTAACAACAATAGTATCAGTAAACCTGAGTCTTTTTTTAAGAGTAATTTAACAGGTAAAGATAACTGGTTATGGCCGGGAGATGGAGTACTGCTTCCGGATCATAAGACATTAATAATTTTCTTTATGGATATTAAACCTGCTGATAATGACTGGGAATTTGATATAGCAGGTTGGCAGACGGCTAAAATTACAAATATTAAACAAACACCTGATAAATGGAAAATTGACTGGCTGAGAACTGCAAAATATAAACCATTTGAAATACTGCTAGGTTCAGGGGGTGTGATAGTAGATCAAAATTACCTTTATGCATTTGGTGGAAATAATGCTAAAATCGGCAATAATATGTATCTTGCCCGCTGGCCGCTGCATGTTTTTATGTATAAAAGACCTTTTTTATCGAATCCACAGTGGTGGACTGATAGAGGCTGGGTAGAAAACAATTTAATGAAATCTAGAAATCTAAAGCCTAAAAAATTGTGGAATGAAGGGCAAAATGAATTCACAGTAACTAAACTGACCGATGGAAAGTATGTAATGTTTCAAACGGCATATAACACTAAAAATAAACAACCTGGCAATTCAAACTTAGTATATAGAACAGCAAAAGCACTAACTGGTCCCTGGTCTAAACAGCATATTCTCTATAAGAATCTTTTTAGACAAAAAGAAATACCTGCAGATCTTAATATATATGCCGGAAAATATCACCCTGATTTAACAGATGATCAGGGAGATATGATATTTACTTTTGCCAGTAATACCAGGAGTTTAAAAACATTATGGCAATGGCAGAATGTGTATTACCCCAGTTTTTTAAAAATCAAAAAAGAACTTTTTGAATCACAGTTGAATGTAAAAAAAACAGTAGCTACAAAAGTTATAGAATAATATAAATTCATAGATATTAACTCTTGTATAGGGCATGGCATTAATGATGAAGAAGATTTTAAAAATTGATTATTGATAATGACAGTTTTGAAATCAAGTTAAAATCACATGAATTCAATTGTTATAGATTTTTAAATATAAAGTTATTTTATAATCTGTATTATTATAATTTAATGAAACATATGGTGATATCATGCAGAAGTCATTCAAGAAAAGGCTGTTAGATAAAGAACTAATGATTGGTACTGATATATCTTTACCAAGCCCTGAGATTGCAGAAATTCTTGAAAATGCAGGCTTTGATTGGTTATTTGTTGACTTTGAGCATTCCATTATGGATATAAAAAACATTCAGCAAATAATCCAGGCGGTTAATATACCCTGTGTAGTACGTTGTCCGTCCGATGATGAAGTATGGATTAAAAAATGTTTAGATATAGGTGCATCCGGAATAATAATTCCTCAAATAAAGGATATTGAACAGATTGAAAACGTTGTTAAATATTCAAAATACCGCCCAATTGGTGAAAGATGTACCGGAATAGGGCGAGCTAATAAATATGGTCAAAATTTTCATGAATACCTTAAGAATGCTAATGATAACATTGTTACTATCATTCAAATAGAAAATAAGGAAGCTGTAGCTTTAATTAATGATATAGTGAAAGTAGAAGGTCTTGATGCTGTTTTTATCGGCCCTTTGGACTTATCAGATAGTTTGGGGAAAACAGGGCAGGTAGATTCACCTGAGGTGCTAAAAGCAATATCAAAAGTACGGGATACCTGTATAAAATCCAATATGCCTTTAAGTATTTTTACTTCAAATACTCAGGCTGCTGAGAAATTTATTTCTGACGGTTTTTCATTGATGACCATCAGTGCCGATATTCTTCTTTTGAGTGATGCAGCTAAAGATATAGTAAATGAATTTAAGTAGATAATACTGATACGGCAAGTGAGTAATAAAGAATTCAAGCTTTTTAGGCGCTCAAGTCAGTTTTCATTATTTGTGAGTCTTTTTATATTACTCAACAGTTCTTCTATCTTTATTGGTTTAGTCATTGTTATGTCAGCGCCGTATTCTAAGGCTTTGTTTAGTAATATATTAGTTCTTCCGATTGATGAGACACCTGAAATAGCTATTATTTTTATATTTGAAAATTTATTTTTGATACTGCTGATTGCATGAATACCGTCTCTTTTAGGTAAAAAAAGATCCATAATAATTACGTCAGATGCTTTTTGGAAAAATATTTTTTCTACAGTGATACCATCTTCGGCTTCATCTACTTCGTACCCTGATTTTTCCAGTGCAGTTCTCAGTAAATATCTATAATCAGCATTATCATCAACAATTAGAATTTTTTTCATCTTGTTTTTCTCGTGTCAGCCTTTGAATTAATTTAGTTAAAGTGAATATTTTAACTGGTTTTGCTAATATTTCAGAAATGCCGTATCCATGCATTTCATCTTTAGATATTAAACCAGAATCACCTGTAGTAAGAATAATTGGAATTTTATATTTTGATTCAGCTAGCTTTTTACTTAACTCCAGACCTGTCATTACCGGCATGATATGATCTGTGAATATTAAATTAAAACTTTTAGGCTGTTGTTCAATTGCAGTTAAAGCTTCTTTCCCATTTTTAACATGCGTTACTTTATAGCCAAGTCTGGTTAAGGATAGAATAAATACCTTCGCCAGTGAAAGTTCATCTTCTACCAGCAGGATATGTTCTATACCTTTTACGCCAGATTTAGTAATCTTTCCTTGAGAATCAGATTTTTTTTCAAACTCTATAATTGGAAAATAAATATTAACCGCAGTCCCAACTCCAATTTTACTGTCAACTGTGATTTTTCCTTTATGACTAGTGACAATACTGTGAACTACAGAAAGTCCAAGGCCGCTCCCTTCACCTACTTTTTTTGATGTATAAAAAGGAGTAAATATTTTCCTTAAATTTTCATCAGAGATTCCGCAACCATTATCTTTTATGCATAAAACTATAAAAGAAGTTATATTTTTATCGAAAATAGAATTATCAGTATTCTTAACTTCATATAGGTCTATTTTAAGTATACCTCCATTATCTTTCATTGAATGGCTGGAATTATTACAAATGTTAATAATAATCTGCTGGATCTGATTAGAGCTACCAAGAATTGACGAACAATTGTTATTAATATTTTCTTCCAGGACAATGTTGGCTGGTAGCATAACTCTTATCATATTAATTGATTCGTTTATTATTGGGTTGAGATTTAAAGGTTTATAATCACATTCTTTATTAGAGCCGAAAACAGATAGATTTTTGACTAATTTTTCTGCTCTTTCTGTTTGTCTTAATATTTGATCCAGATATTTATCACGTTCCTGAGAAATAATATTTTTGTCCTGCAATAATTCGGTAAAGCCGGCTATGATACCGATAATATTATTGAATTCATGACCCAATCCTCTTGTTAATGTTGATATTGCTTCCATTTTCTGAACATCTAAAGCCTCCTTTTCAAGTTTTTTGTAAGAAGTTATGTCAGCAACTATACCATCATATCTAAATATTTTGCCATCCTTGTCTGCAATAGGAGTTCCGTGATCATATACATATCTAATTTTACCAGTATCTTTATGAATGAGACGATATTCAGAAACATTATTTTTTTTGTTTATTATTGCATTTTTATAATGAGTTAGTGCATTGTTAAGATCATCAGGATGTATCGATTTAGGCCATATGTTTGCATTTTTATAACATTCATCAGGGCTATAACCTGTCCATTCTTCCCATCTATCAGATATATATAAAATAGCTCCGGTTTCATCTGCTTTTGCAGAGTAAAAAACTTCCGGAATATTATTGATCAGTGAATTTAATCTATCGTTTTTATTTTGAAGTTTATTTTTTACATCTTTTTGTGCAGTAATATCAAAACCGTAAATATTTAAATAGTCGGAATTAACTACAGGTATGATGAAAAATATATATATTTTACCATGTATCTTTTTCTCTATTGACATAGTTTTATTATAATTAAGTGCACTGTTTATGGCATTTTTAAAGTCTTCATCTATATTGCTGCCGGTTTCATTTAAAAATTTTACCTGTATAAGATTTGCCGGTTCATTTGAATATAATATTTTACCTTGTTTAGATACTCTGAATACCGGATGTGGATTTTCTACAGGAAACTTAGCAAGGCTTTTTATCTGATTTTTTTCTGAATCGGAAATGCTGTTTAATTCATTGACACGTTCTATTAAGTTTATCTCAAGATCTTTTCTATAACTGCTTAATTGTTTACTAGTAAGTTTTGAATCTGTGATATCAACGAAAATTTCAAATTTATATACAGTGCCGTCTTCGGTAGTAAAATGAAGATCAAATAAGTCATAATGATTTTGTGTTTTATCTGAAAACCATTCCCAACGAACAGTTTTACCTTTAAACACAATATTATTTTGACACCAGGGACATACATCTTCTCTATCATGAAAATATTTATAACATTTTTTTCCA
>DASCNA010000056.1:0-45542 GCA_036011305.1 Victivallales bacterium | reverse complement strand
TAACAAAGAAAAAGAAAGGAAAGACAGATGTCCAAAACCAAAGTAAATGTTTAGAAAGTTATAGTATAATTGAGAAATAAAGAAGAATGCATAATACGTTAACATTCAAGGTTTTCTATTTCGCGACAGCGACTATATATAGGTATACTGATAATTATTACAGGTAGATTAAAACTATCCACACTTCTGACACATTTAAAAATTACTCTATTTTTTTTGAATGCAGAAGAGAGAGAAGATAAGGGATTAATTAATTTGTTCTTATTCTGTATAAGATTAAAATTGAGGTTAGGATTCACTCCATATTCTAAAATGAACCTTTTATCAAAAATCATTGTAAGCACAATTGAGCTATCATTTAAAGTTATACTTCTTAACAGGGGTTCTACTCGTGCCAAATTATTAATTTTTTTTATAGTTTCTGTTTCTAATTGGTTTTGATCATTACCTATACTTGCAACTATGAATCCATATTTAGTCTTGTTTTTAAATGCTATAGCTTTAGTGTCCAAGTATTTAAACATGTCAGATTTCTGATTATATTTTAATTTAATATTATATTTGCTTTTTTGCAGTCTGGTTCTGTCTATTTCTTTTATTGCAGTAGCAATTAAGTTCATTTTTTCTATAGTATATCTAAATTTATTATCAATCTGCAATGCCTGTCGTTTGACATCTCCGATAAATATTTTCTCAGTTAAAAGTTTTATATTTTTACTCGTTTTATCCTCGGTGATGGTTCTAATTTTTTGGTAATTATGAATGGAATTTATAAATAATATAAGGAAAGTTATACTTATTATGACCAATAAGCATATGAAGAATACAGTATTAAGTCTTAATCGTTTCATATCATCTAATTATAAAAATTAACAGCTTAAAAACAATATAGTACTTCTCTATTATATGATTTTTTTTTATTAACTATTAAAAATTATTTGTCAAAAATTCTCTATAGCCTTTGTATGCCATGTATATATCTATTTTGCTAATGACTTCATAAGGAGCATGCATGCTTAAAACAGGTACACCGCAGTCAACAACATCTGCATTGGCATTTGCTAATATAAATGCAATTGTACCACCGCCGCCCTGATCAACCTTGCCTAACTCGCCAATCTGCCATGCTACATCCTTTTTTGAAAAAAGTCTGCTTACCTGAGCTATAAACTCTGCATTGGCATCATTGCAGCCCGCTTTACCTCTGGCACCTGTATATTTAGTAATCTGTAATCCTTTTCCCATATACCCGGTATTATATTTATCTGTAATATCAGGATAATTAGGATCCTGTGGAGCACAGACATCTGCTGACAGCACTTTAGTATTATTCAAAGCTCTTCTGAGAAGTAAATCGGAATAATTATCCTGAAGGGCTATCAATTCCGCAATAGTGTTTAGAAGAAAATCGGACTGAGCTCCAGTATTACCATTACTTCCTACTTCTTCTTTATCAGCACAATACAGTATTGCTGTTTTTTCAGGAGTTCCAACTTCTAAAATACCTTTCAAGCCTGCAAATGAACAGACTCTGTCATCATGTCCGTAAGCCACAATTAACCCTCGATCTAGGCCTACATCTCTGGCCTTTCCTGCAGGGACTACTTCGAGTTCAGCATTAGTTAGGTCAATTTCTTTAATTCCATATTTTTCATTCAGAATTCTAAGAATATTAAATTTAACTTTATCTTTAATTTTATCATCACCGCAAGGTATGCTTCCAATAAGTATATTAAGTTTTTCGCCGGAGATGGCTTCCGACAGTTTTTTGTCATTTTGATCTTTAGCTAAATGAGGGAGTATATCAGTAATATATAAAACAGGATCATCATTTTCTTCACCTATATTAACATCAATTTTTCTACCGTCTTCATCTATAATCACGCCATGTAATGCCAAAGGCATAGCTGTCCATTGATATTTTTTAATTCCCCCATAATAATGTGTTTTAAGAAAAGCCATTTCAGTATCTTCAAATAGAGGGTTGGCTTTTATGTCAAGCCTGGGGGAATCAATATGTGCCCCCACGATATTTGTTCCTTTTTCAATATTTTCTTTTCCAATGATAAATAATGCAATAGCTTTATCTCTGTTAACTGCATAAATTTTCATCCCTGGCTTTAGTTTCTTGCCGCAGTCAATAAGAGTATTAATATCCTTAAAACCATTGTCTTTTGCATATTTTAGAATAACCTTTGTGCATTCTCTTTCTGTTTTTCCATCGTCCAGAAAGCTTTTATATTCGTTTGCAAAATTAAAAATTTCTTTAACAGTTTCATTAGGCTGATTCTGCCAGGCATTCTTAAAATTATTAGCTAATGTATTCTGCAGTCTTTCATCCTTACTTTCTTTACTCATAACACCACCTATCAAATATTAATAAATTGTTATTAGCCCAAATATCTTTAAATATAATCTAAAGCTTTTTTGTCAGACGTAAAGTGATATTGCTGGAAAATGAAATTATAAATTAATATCAAATAATACTGGCAGAAACAACTGTTATGAGATTTACTATTCATTAATCTCACTTTTTAAAATAATACAAAATAATAAAATGACATTGTATATATTCAAAAGAGTTATTTTAGCACTTTTCACTTTGCTTATAATAATGATCGTCAGTTACTGTCTGCTTAGGATATCACCTGGAGATCCTACTAAAAGTTCATTTCTGGGAGAGAATACTGCCGGGAATACAGGATTCAGTGCAGATCAGGAAGTATTGTCAAAGAATATTACAATGGAAAAACGACTCTATTTGGACAAGCCAATTTATATAGGGTTGGTAATGTGGTTCAAGGATATTGTTTTTTACGGAAACTTTGGAACATCAATAGCCGTAGATAAAGGGAGACCAGTACTTTCTTTAATTCTGGAAAGACTTCCTGTAACTTTAACAATCAATTTCTGGGCAATACTTATAACATATCTAATATCAATTCCACTTGGAGTTTTCTCTGCCGTGACAAAACGAAAAAGATTAGATAGATTTATAACTTTTATGCTGTTTTTTCTTTATTCTCTTCCTGTTTTCTGGGTAGCATTGCTATTGCAGACTATATTATGTAAAGGAGGAATTTATCCCTTGTTTCCTTTAAAAGGAATCACTATTGGGAATATAGAAGGATTGAGTACATGGCAGATTTTTTTTCAGGTTTCAACACACTATGTATTGCCTATAGTCTGCTTATCCTATTCAGGTTTTGCTGGTCTGTCAAGATATGCCAGGGCAAGCATGCTGGAAGTTGTCAGAAAAGATTATGTCAGAACAGCCAGGGCTAAAGGCTTACCTGAGTACATAGTCATATTCAAACATGCACTAAGAAATGCGATCATAACCCTGATAACTCTGTTTGCTGGATTGATACCCGGTTTGATTGCAGGAAGTATTATCATAGAATATGTATTCAGCATTCCCGGCATGGGGGATCTGTCAATGCTGGCTTTAAGTAGTAGAGATATCCCACTGTTAATGAGTTTATTCTGTTTTAGCGGTGCATTAACTCTGCTTGGGATTTTAGTAGCAGATATTATGTATGTTCTGGCTGATCCCAGGATTAATTTTAGAAACAGATGATGAATTTAGCTGTTAATGTATAATTAATAATAAGAGAATTATAAATACCGAATATTGTTAAAATAATCTGAATACATGAATAAATATGATAATAACCATTGAAGAGGGTATTTTTTGATGAGGAAATCTAAAATTAATCTACTCATGTCAAAAATCCTAATATTACTCATGTCACTGTCATTTTTAATAATGATAGGCTGTCAATCAAATTCATATTCAGATGATCCTTATTTCGGTGATATTAATGCTGAAAATACTGAAAATTTTCTAACAGATGCTAACGAACTAGCAAATGATTATAATGATGTAAATAGTATTGACAACAGCCCGGGTATATCAGATAATAATTCCCCACCCGATATTCAACCGGTACAGCCCAATGGACCGGCATATAACTCACCTAAGGGTAAAAAAGAGATAAATAATTATATCAATAACATGAATAGTAATATTGAAAAACAATTTAATAATGAGTGTAAAAATCAATAAGTAATTGCACTAAGATACTATTAAACTGATGAGTGTAAATTTTGGACCGTGCTATCCAATGTAACTCGTGGGCATTAAATTTTTTATTCTCATTAGAATGCTAATTTTATAAACGAAAAGATTAGAATATCAGTAAATGAAGGTTTTAATGAATCATTACCCTTAACAATCAAGTTTACATATGTAAACTATTCATTTTTATAAACTTGTAATGGTGTTGTTTTTACTTACTGGTATTGAAAACAAGTCACCAACTAAATATCATAAACATTAACTTGAAGATTTTTCTCTTCAAAAACCCTTATTTTGAGAAAAAACATATGAATATTAAAGTTATGTTTAGATCATTGATAATAGCTTTTTGTTTGACTCTTGCAATAAAAACACAAGCGGCACTTGAGATAACTTCAGAAAGACGAGCAATAGCAATTTTGACAGATAGAACATTAATTGAGCAATACCAAAACAAAATTGTTGAAATCAAAGGATATTATAGAAGAACTGGAGAAATTCATGCAGGTGAAATTCCAATATATATAGCATTTAACAAGGAACAAAAAAATGAAGAAGTTAATATGATTGTATATATAAAAACAAAATATATAAAAAAATTAAATAAAATAGTTAAGAATTCTAAAGCAATGGATACTAAGATAAAAGCAAGAGGCATATTCGAAATAAGACCTGTCTGGAATGTTAACATGCATGTTATAACTCTGCAAAACAGCAAAATTTATGAATAAATTCAATCATATCCATAAACTATTTTTGTCTATTACTAAACTACCGCGTCAATAGAACGAGGCATTAATAATAATCCATCAAAGGGAGCATAAGATAACCTCTAAAATGGATAGCATAAATTGTAAAAATTAATACATGATCATACACTCAATGTCAGTTTGTATTAAGACTTGCTGTCCAGGTTAGTTTTACTTTTTTTAAAGGTTTTTCATGTGCCGCTACTTGATATATATAATAGAAACAGGTATGAATAGAATTCTCTATTTATACCTGTTTTATGTATCTTTATAACATTTATGTTTCCAGATTTTTATTAACCATTTAACATAAATAATAATTATTTTGTATTTATTGGGATAAAAAAGGCATTTATAGCACTGATTTTAGTTTTAATGTCTTCAACTAATTCATCAGCTACAGGTTTATCTGTTTTTAATGCTATGAGTGCATGGGTCTTCTTTTTATCCTGCGGTGCTCTGATTTCATTAATATTAATATCATGATCACCTAATGTACTTGTTATTGCACCAATTACTCCAGGTCTGTCATCGTACTCAAAGAACAGATTGTTTCCGTTTGGTTCAAGATATAATTTATCAAAATTATTAATTCTTGAAATAATCAAATTTCCTTCAGTAATTGTACCTCTTATAGAAACTTTATTTATAACATCTCTGCCTTCGAAAAGATCGATAGTCATTGAGTTTCCATAAGTAGTATTATCTTCTGTGTCACGGTTTTTAAATAGAATACCGCTGTCTTTTAGAAAATCTTTTGGGTTTGCTGAAATCATCTGATAATCAACATTTGGGCATATACCTTTAATAATAGGTCTTAATAACCATTTAGAATATTGATGCAGGTCGCCGTAGAAACTTGTTTCAATTTTATGAGGTTGCCTGTTTTCACCTAAGTAATTTCGAGCAAATTTTGTAATGATATTTGCAAGTTTCTGATAGTTAACATCTAAACCGTCAGGAAGATCTTTGTTAACTACACATTTAGTAATGCCTTTTTCAAAATAGTCAAGGATCTGTTTTGCTGCTCTTTTAGCTGCATTAAAATTAGCCTCAAATGTACTTGCTCCTAGGTGAGGAAGCATAATATCGGCTATATCTGTTACTGATTTTTCACCAGCAGCATCTTTAGGATATACGTCATTACAGAAGAGTAATCCTTTTTCAGCTTTAGCAGTACGAAGATCATCTTCATTAATGATTCCTGCACGAGCACAGTTAACAAGAACAGAACCAGGCTTCATTAAGCTGAATAACGATTTGTCTATGCTTCCGCGAGTCTCATCATTTTCAGGAATATGTAGTGATATGCAGTCTGCTTTTTCAAAGATTTCCGGCATTGTCATAAGCTCAACACCTAATTCATCGGCATAATCCGCAGATATGAATGGATCGTAGGCAAGGAATTTCATATCGAATCCCTGAAGTCGTTTCACTACAAGGCGGCCAATATTTCCAAGTCCGATAATACCGATAGTTTTTTCAGT
Organism: Victivallales bacterium; assembly: GCA_036011305.1. GTDB lineage: Bacteria > Verrucomicrobiota > Lentisphaeria > Victivallales > GWF2-38-69 > DASCNA01. Next base: position 39,225 of record DASCNA010000056.1, on the reverse strand, counting down.
AATCTCACGGCCCATGAGCTTCTTTTTATCCCAACCGCCTGCACGAGTAGAACTGTCACCTTTAACAATATTCCTATATGCAGCTAAATATAGTGCAATTACTTCTTCTGCAACGGCATTGGAATTAGCACCGGGTGTATTCATTACATCAATGTTTTTTCCTCTTGCATGTTTAGTATCTATTGTATTGTAACCGGCGCCGGCCCTTACTACGAGTTTAAGATCAGGAAGTGCATCAATAATTTCAGGAGTTACTTTTTCGCTTCTAACAACAATTGCATTAGTGTCAGGGTTTTGAGCAATCAATTCATTGATAGGTGTTTCTGAATCTGCCACTACCACATAACCTTTTTTAACCAATAATTCTTCTGAAATCTTATCCAGCTTAGTTGGAATTAGGATTTTCTTCATAGTATCTCCTTATGTTTTTACTTTTACGCTATTTATTATGTTATTAATAATGTCATTTGACGGTACTGTAATTATTTATTTTTAAATTTCATTCATATTAATTGATATTTTTAAAAATTAACTAATCTAGAACCAAATAGTAAAAATATGTGATATGAATATAAAATAGTAAGTTATTTGCAACAAAGTATGTAAAATACTTTTGTTTTGTATAAAATAAAAGTAAAATAGAAAAACAAATCAGTCTATTTTTACGGATATTTTTATGAAATTACACAAAAATCTTATCTACAATGCTTTAAACTGTTTTTTTATATTGTTGGTGTTTACAGCATGTTCTAATGGATATAGTTATAATGATCGTCTTCCTCAATACAAGAAAAGAGTAACAAAATATAATGATGTTTCTATTATGGGATATGGTAAAGCGTCTTCTGTACAGTTGGCAAGATTTTTCATAGCGTATAATGGAAACATTAATAAGAAATTTATTGTAAGGTTTGCCAAACTATATATACAGGAAGCACGAAAAGAGGGAGTTAATTCAGATGTAGCATTCATCCAAATGTGTATAGAGACTGATTTTCTGAGATTTGGAGGGCAGGTAAAGCCTTTTCAGAATAATTTTGCAGGAATAGGCTCTACAGATGATGGTGCAATGGGAGCTAAATTCGGTTCAATACGTGAAGGGGTGAGGGCGCAGATCCAGCATTTGAAAGCTTATGCCAGCAGAAAGCCCTTGCGGTATAAGCGTGTTGATCCAAGGTTTACATATGTACAAAGAGGATCTGCCAGATATGTCTCACAGCTTGGAAAAGGAAAATGGGCTACTGATCCCTATTATGCAAAAAAAATAATACTGAAACTCTACCAGATGTACAATATAAATAATATTACATAACAGTTTCAGATTTAAAGTTTTAAAAACTGTCCTGAATTTTATTGCTCATATAAACAAGTTGGAATCTATTTAGAAATCATATTATAAGTGTTTCTTGCATTTTAATATTTCTTCCTGGGTGGCTTGAATTGCATCTAAAAATCTGTTTCTCATATCTGAGGCATACGGATTTTCATTCTGTATTGTATTAAAAAGATCATCTGAGTCATTTGCAACAATATCACGTGCAGTGAGTAAATGATTATATGTAGCTGTATTTGTTTTATAATCGGTTAAGTTGATTTTTTTAAATGCATGGCCTACAAAATGACTGAGAGCCTGCACCTGAGCCATCTCTTTATCATGTTGTTCAGGAGACATTTCCAGAATTTTTAATTTTAATTTATCAAAAAGAAATTTTTTAATGCATTCAGTGCTGCTGCAGCGCACTGGAAATAATGCAATTTTACGACCTTTTATGCCGTCCTTTGTACTTTGCGGGCCAAATAAAGGATGTGTGCCGAGGATTTCAATATCATCTGAGAGATATTTTTCCAGTATTTCCAACGGTCTTATTTTTACAGAAGTAACTTCCATTATCAACGTACCGGGTTTAAGTCTATTATGTATAGATTTTACAACTGACTCAAATGCTCCCATTGCTACAGCTATTATCAAGATTTTACAGTCGGTTATTTTATCCAGGTTTGTAAAATGAACTTTCTCAGGAAGTTTAACTTTAGGATTAATGTTTTTATCATACACATATATATTATGGAACTTAGAAAGGTGATAGGTCATCAGTTTTCCAAAATTTCCGTATCCAATAATTCCTATATTTAATCGGTCGTTATCACAAAACATTAAAATATCCTTAGGCTGGTTTTATAAAGTTATATTTTTATTTTATAGAATAACTATAAATAAATTAGTAGAAAAACAATGTCAATATTTAAAATAAATTCTATTTAGCAGTTTTAATTAACGAAAGTCCGTAATGATACGGGCAGCATTTTAAGTCGATATAGCTCTCAAAAGTAAAGCCTGCTTTTTCTCCCCACAATTTACATTGTTCAGGTTTGGGTCTTATTTCCAAAGAAGGACCTCTTGGAGTAGAGGAATCATAATTCCAATGAATGACTGCTAATTTCCCTCCTTTACATAGAATTCTAAATGCTTCTCTGAGTATTATATGAGGGTTTTGTAAGTGAAGGAGATTGAATAGCATTACGAATTCGACAGAACTGTTTCTCAAACCGGTACCGTTACTAATAAAATCTCTGTTTATAGTGATTACATTATTCAATCCATCTGCAGTACATCTGGTATTGGTCCTTTCTATCATATCTTTTTCGATATCAAAACAGATAATATTTCCAGTAGTTTTATGTGCTGCGGCAATTGTAAAAGTCCCGTATCCACAGCCAAATTCTACTATGTTGCCGGAAATTTTATCTTCAATAAAATTATCCAACAGGCATTCCGGTTTAAAGAAACTTTCCCAATAAGTTTCATCAGGCATTCCGCTATCTCTAACTTTCATAGTTATTTTAAGCAATATTTAATATTATTAATGTAATGATTGAAAATTAATCTAATGAAGAAATATTGAATTTCAATAACAGCACCGGATTTATACATAGATATTCAATTGATTAATATGTTTTTTTCAGTTATAATTTGATTAAAATGAATTAAATTATAAAGAATAAAGGTGCTCGTAATTATGCTGAAATTATTAGCAATATTTCTTATTGTTCTGTTTTCTCTTGAAATATTTGCAGTAGATATAACTACGCTTGACGGAAAAACATATAAAAATGCTGAAGTTATAAAAAAAATGCAGAACGGAATTATTATCAGTTATACAGATAACGATGGATTTAATGACGTGCTTCACGTAGATTTTAAAAATCTACCAGAGAAAATCAGATCAAAATATGGATATAACTCAGGTGAATATAATAATTATACTAAGCAGCATAACAAATGGATGAATACTCAATATCAAAAAGCAAAAGAAGCTGAGGTACAGTCGGAAAAGCAGCAACAGTACTTGAAAAAGTTAGGTATAGAAACTGAAAGAATTACAAGTTTATTAGAAGCAAAAAAAATTAAAATTATGTTTTCAGCCCTAACCCCTCAAAATGATGGTACCGTTGGCTGGGCAAGAGTAATATCTTCGATGGGAACAGAATTCCAATCTCTAGGTAGAATTTATCTTATAGGATTGATTATATCTTCAAAGACTAAATGGAGTGGATATGTTTATCCTGTTTCTATGACTAAGAAAATTGATATTGGAGTTTCAGATCAATCAAATGACGGCGGTGCTGAATTTTTACCTGACGAGAAGAGTGTTGACCCTACTAAGGTTCATAAATCTGTCCCTAATGAAGGAGAAATAGTAGTACCTTGTTATGCTACTTATAAAACTGCACTTAAAATGGCGCTTGAAAAAGATCAACTTAACAGTAACAAATCTATAACAAAATGATCAAGGAAAAAGTTTAATTATGCATAACCCATTAAGAGATGTACTTAAACTTGCAGTTGATTCCAACGCTTCTGACATACATATCAAAACTGATGCATTAATCAGTATGAGGATAGATGGAGGATTAGTCGAATGTGATTTCAAAGCAACTAAAAATGTAGTTGATAAATTTATTGATTTAATGCTGAATGATATATTACTAAAAAAATATGAAGCATTAGGCGATGTGGATGTTTCCTATGTAGAAGATGATGTAGGCAGATTCAGAGTAAACATTCATAAGCAAAGAGGATCAACAGGCATTACAATGAGACATGTAAAAGCTAAAATTCTTGATTTTAAGTCTCTTGGACTTCCTCCTCAAACCAAAAAGATAGCAGAACTCGAAAGAGGTATTGTATTTCTAACCGGCACTACCGGTTCAGGAAAATCTACAACACTAGCTTCGATAATTAACTATATTAACGAACATAAAAGTAAGCATATCATCACAATTGAAGATCCTATAGAATATGAATTCTTTGATGAGAAAAGCTTTATAGAACAAAGAGAAGTGGGTTTGGACACTATTTCATTTGACAGCGCCTTTATTCACAGTCTACGGCAGGATCCTGATATAATTGTTGTTGGTGAAATGAGATCTAAAGAAAGTTTTGATGCTGCTTTAAAGGCAGCAGATACTGGACATTTAATATTTTCTACTCTCCATACTATGAATGCATCACAGAGCATTAACAGACTGCTTGATTTTTATGATGCATCTGAGCATCTGGCTTTAAGAAAATCTCTTGCAAACAGCCTTGCTGCAATAATATCCCAACGGTTAATTCCTAAAATAACTGGCAAAGGAGTTATTCCTGCCGTTGAAATAATGTTGAATACCCCGATAATACAATCTTTGTTGTCTGAAAATAAATTAGACAAATTAGCCCCTGCAATTGAAGGAAGTAAAAACGAAGGTATGCAGACATTTAACCAGGCATTAGTAGATTTGGTGAATGAAGGTACAATAACTGAAGAGCAGGCAATAAAATTTGCAACAAACCCTGAAGCGCTTAAAATGAATCTCAGGGGTGTATTTTTAGGAACAGACGGTCAAATATTGGGGTAATCTGCTCATATATTTAGTTGCTGATATTTTATTTTTTTAATTCTCTTAGTATTATTTTAGCATCGCTAAGCAGTTGTTTAACTAAATTATCAAATTTATACAGCTCTGAATAAACAACTTCCTGTATTCCGGAATTAATAATCATTTTAGTACAATATAAACATGGACTGTATGTTGTATAAATAGTTCCGTCTTTTACAGATACACCATGATATGCTGCCTGTACAATTGAGTTTTCCTCTGCATGGCAGCAGATACATTCGCTGAGGTTTGATCCTGATGGAGCATCTGAATTACAGCGGGGACAACCTCCGTCTGAACAGTTTTTTATTCCCCGTGGAGTTCCATTATATCCAGTTGAAATAATCCTAAAATCTCTAACGATGACAGCTCCCACATGTCGTCTGCAGCAATTACTCCTAGATGCAGCAACAAGAGCTATATTCATAAAATAAGTATCCCAGTCAGGTCTATCCATAAAACTAATCTTCCTGTTTAGATTTTTATCTGTATTTCATCATGCATGTACAATTAGAAGCAGCACGAAAGGTATTATGTTTACTTCTAGCTTAGATAATGTTAAATATTAGTTTATCCTTTTCAGATTTCAATGAGTAGTTGTATGAATATGACACTAAAGTGATGTAAATTTATTCATAATATCCGTGAATAAAAGGGAAAGAGCTGAGAACTTAAGAGTAAGAAAGATTCGACCACAAGGAAAAAGTTGTTACTGCTCTTAAATGAAATACAAATCAGTATAATATTCTAAAATCATCTTTTCTCAATGTTGTTTTTTCTCTATCAAAAATGGCTAGCAGGAGAAGGCATATTTTACGATTTCCATCTATTATATCCCTGAATCCGGCAACTGTTATTCCTTCGTTATGCTTTTTTAAATAATTAATTAAAATGACTCTGCACTTATCGACTATTTCAGCATGAATATATGTGTCTTCAATTCTATATAATTTTTTAGAACTGGCCAAATGTGCTAAAATTTGTTTTTGTTCAATTGATGATATTTTTTTATCGTCACATTTATCTTCAATTTGATACATTATAGGAGCAGTCATATCTGAAGTTTTGAAAAGATTTTCTATGAAGTTTATATTTGATTTTAGATTTTCATTTAGTGCTACTTTATGGTCAATTAAGGCCCAGCTTCCTTCAATGTACTTTATCTTATTATCGGCCTTATGTTGGTCAAGAAGATATGTTAAATAATTTTTCCCGGCACAATATTTATTAAGTTCCAGGGTATTTAGTAATTCTTCATACGTGATTCCGTTTTCTTTTAATGGATTTAGCCTATGATATTTTTTTATTACAGTAATTATGTCTTTGAATTTTGAATTGTAAAATTTATTTTCAGAGAGAATAATATTATTATCATAAATATTCACTACTTTTATTCCCGGCAGAGCTACGGAGTCAATATAATTTTTTATTTCATGAGGTGAGAGGTTTATATTATTTGCCAGCTCTTCGATCCCTATTAAACCTAGATTTTTTTTAACTTCGGTTATAAGTAAAGCTTTCAAGCCTGTACTAGCAATACTTAACATAGATGCTTTTAATTTTTCTGTCCTTTTTCTGTGTTTTAATGGATTATTATCTAAAACTATACCTCCGCCCAGTGTTTTGTTTCCTGAAGTGTTTCTCAAAATAAATCTATCGCCAAATCTTACTACGCATGAAGATTTAAGATGTATTTGACATAAATAGGTATTTGCTTCCAATTCAAATAAAATATGTATTTTTGATAGAGTTTCATGGCTGCCTGTTAGAAAAAATGCATGTATCCAATTTGCTGTAGTTTTCTTATTAGTACTCAAATCATTGAAAAAAGTAATTGTGGCATCAATTGTTGCTGTATCCATCAATTTCGTATCAGAAATCATCCTACCTTTGTGTATATCTATTTTACTGTTCGTTTTGATATTTAATGCGGCTCTTGAACCGTAATCAGCTGTCTTTACATTAGTTCCATATGATTGTATCTCTTTAACTCTAATTTCTTCTTTACTACTGACAGGCAATAAATATAAAAAGTCGTTATTTGATATTTTTCCATTCAATATGGAACCGGTTATTATTGTACCTTTGCCAGGCAGTGAAAAAGACCTGTCAATATACATTCTAGAAGGAGAATGGCAGCTGTTGGCTAAGCTTAAGAAATCATTGCTGTCAGTTTTTTGAGTACTGTCAGGGAAGTTGAAAATTGCCGTTCTCAATTCTTCTATTCCTTCACCGGTTAAAGAAGATACTTTTATCATAGGAGAGTTTTTTAGAAAGGTTCTATCAATATATTCCTTTACTTCTTCTTCAGCTATTTCGAGAAGCAGAGGATCAACTATATCTATTTTTGTTAATACTACTATTCCTTTTGTAACCCCAAGTAATTCTAAGATTTTTAGATGCTCAATTGTCTGGGGCATAATTCCGCTGTCTGCTGCGATTATCATAAGAACAAAGTCAATGCCTGCAGCTCCGGAAACCATAGTGTCTATAAAATCTTTATGGCCTGGAACATCAACTATTCCGATATTATATCCGTCAGGATGTTTAATATGAGCAAAACCGAGGTTTATTGTTATTCCACGTTTTTTTTCCTGCTTATGTGTATCGCAGTCTATGTCTGTTAAAGCCTTGATAAGAGCAGTTTTGCCGTGATCTACATGGCCTGCAGTACCTATTATAAATTGTTTTGACATTTAATATATACCTTAAATCAGCCTAAGTTAGAGTTATAATTCAACATATTTTTTTGTTAATTACTTACCATAAATAATTAACAATTTAAAATCAAATTATATAAATTATAAGTAGTCAAATATTTCCATGATGTTGCTATATTTTTATGTAAATGTTAAAATTAAATTACAATGAATAAAAATTCTATACACTCAAAATTAGAAAAAATCATTATTACAGTTTTGTCGTTTATTGCAGTTGTCTGTAATTTAATATTAATTTTTAGTTACTATTATGATGTATATTACACTAAACATTTTTCTCATGTTTATCATTCTTTCAGATTTGAAGATATTCACTATGAAGCGTTGATAGTTAATTGGTTTTGCATTGTTATTCTTTTCGTTTTTGCTATAAAAGGATTTTATAAAACTTATACTAAAAGGATAAAATATTATTTTTATCCACTTAGTATTCCTTTTTTTATTCTATATATCTCAATGTTTTATCCTTTTTTTATTCATCCCCTCGATAGAAAAATATGGATTTTTCTAGAGTTATTTGGTATTGTTTTGCTGTTTGTATATCTGGTTAATATTTTAGTTGAAGATCATGTTAAGATAACAAACGAGGATATAGTTGATAAAAATTTACATGCACGATTTACTCGCAGGAATAAACTTACTCTGCTTATTTTGGCGGCTATTTGCATCAATTGCTATATACTGCTTACAATATACCTGTTCAGTGATTTTTCATATAATTTTTTCTCGGTAATAAATGCTCCGGCTGTACCCTATGCTGAAAAATTTAAAAATCCAGCTTATGATATAAGCTGGATACTTATGTTATCCCAGGCAGGTATTTTGTGCATTCTTATAAAAGGATTATATTTAGGATTCAGAAGAAAACTGTCCCACAGAAATCTGAGTATAATTATTAGAATAGCTGCACTGATTTTTTATTTTATATATTATCTTCCGAATATGTATTTCCCGGTATCGCTTATGGATTCTCAGATAGTTCATTTTTTTGGAATTATTTTAATGATATCAATAATATACTTGTCACGTGATTATATTGAAACGCCAAAAGATTTAACTAAATTAAGCATAGGTGTATTTCAAAACGATCAGTCTGGATTAAAGAAAATTGAAGCTTTGTTGTTATCAATAACTGTCTATGTCAGTTGTGCATGCTTACTGTTCCTTAGTCTGATTGATTCGATAGCGGAAATTTATTCGGATCATTTTATATACAAAACTTCTCATACATACAGTCTATTATCTCCAGTCTACGATATATCATGGATTTTATTAATATGTCTTTTTATTTTATTATATTTTATCATTAAAGGATTATGGCTGGGGAAACGACGAAAAAGTTTATGTATATGTATATTTAACGTAGCATCTTTATTACTGACTATCGTTCTTATTTTACTGTACGGTCCCTATATTTATTACAGTGGTTTGTCCATATTTGGTTGGCAGATAGTACATTTTATCGGTATTATTTTTCTTTTAATAATATTAGCTAACAGAGAAAAATATTTTGGTATTAAAACGAAAGTTTTGAATACGACATTAGATTTAGTAGCTTTTGAGAAAGATTCTAGAAGATACACTCGCAGAGATTTAATGTGGATAGCCACTTTTTCATTGATATGCATTTTGGGAATAGGTGTGTCTATTATATTACGTATATTGTTTACTTTCGGTAAAATGGATATAGCATATGTTTTTGAAAACTTTAATATTATTAATCCTTATTTTGACATGTGGGTGGCAATATACGGAAGTATTCTGGGAATATTTTATTTAACTATAAAAGGTATAAGAGTTGGTTTTAAAAAAGATCTCAATAAGATTTTTTCTCTCTGGCTTCCGGTAATGGTAATCTGCATGATTGTATTTTGTCCTTTTTTCTCTTTCGATATTAAATCAGTTTTATGGACTGTTTCAGATATATTGGGCTTAGGATTATTTATAACATTTTTGAATACTGTTGTTATGGAAAACTAACTAAACCTGAGGGTATTGATTAATTTAATATTTATTCTGATTACATTAAAAAAATCTCCAGACATTTTGTCATGGAGATTTTAAGAATTGGATGATTCTTTTTATTTATTGTCAGGCAACAGCCTTATTTTTTACTATTGTCATAATCAAGTGTCCATCGCCAATGCCGCTGCCGGGATATGTAGTAATTTCTGTAACAGTTCCAGCGAATGGTGAATATATGCTGCAGTGATTCAGAGTCGTGTTATCCTCTTTGAATTGTTCTATTGCACCCTGATAATTTTCTTTTGCTTTTAAATAAGCTACTAATGAAACAGAGTGTGTTTTATACAGTTTTGAATCTGCATTATAAAGTAGTTTATCATAGTTTATTACAGCAGCATCACTTTTTATTGCATCTTTATATTGAGAAGGATCTATCTGTTCAACCAATTGCCCTTTTTTGACATGTGCATTTAGTGGTACTTCATATACTATCTGACCTTCAAGCGCTGATTGCATATCTGCTGTAATAGGTTTTGCTGCAGTTGCTGCTAACAATGATGTAGTTGATAATGCTAGTGTTACGAACGTTAATATTAATGCTTTCATATTTCTCCCTTATTATTCTTATTGTGTTAATTATTTCTTGTTTATTTTAAATTTGTTCTAAAATAACAAGGAAATAACCAAAAACAAAAATAGATATATTGAAATATTTGCTATGATATATACAATGTGTATAAAAAGATATTAAAATTATACACAGTGTATTAAATATGAAATTAAATATAGATCTTGTAAAAAGGATTCGCAAGAAAAGAGGCTTCAATGTCAAGGATTTAGCTAAAGATTTAGGGATTGCAGAAAATACTTATTACAGATGGGAGCGTGGAGAATTTTTGCCAAAACAAAATGATGTTAGAGTTCTTGCTGAACTTTTAACAGTCGATGTTTCATATATTTCTGATCTTAAATCATTTAAAAAATATAATGATATTTATTCACAGGTTGAAATGAATGAATTGTTTAATAAGGAAGACGTTCCAATTGAGATGCAACAGGGGCTGTATAAATTAGATAATTTTTTTACAGCATTAAAAAGTGAAAATAAAATATTGAAGCTTGAAAATGAAAATTTTTTGCAGATTATTCATGAAAGTAGGATACCCTCATATATTAAAAGTGAAAAGTTAACTTTTATCGCCTGCAATAATAGTTTTGCTAAATTATTCGGCAGCAAAATGAAATTTATTAACCATACAAATAGGGACATTTTCTCGCAGGAAGAATCTGGAATATTAACTTCTCTTGAAAGAAATATTTTGAATACAGTGCAACCGATTGATAATTATAAAATAAAACTATTTAATAATTCATATCTGTTTTTTGGGACAAGAATAAGCGATATTTCAAAGCAAGTATATATAATTGCCAGTTTAATTGATATTGAATTTTATGAAAGAATTATAAGTAAGTACAGTGCATTTGATTTTGTAATTGATCATTTGGAAGGAACTATATGGACAATAAAAACAAAGCCGTATATTCACTATGAACTTCTTTCACGCAGAATAGAAAAAATAATAGGATATCCATATAACACCATTAAAGATAACCCTAATAAATGGAGAGATATTGTCTATCCCGAAGATTTGGGAATACTCATTCCGTTTAATCCTCTTGTCAAAGATGAAGAATCATATAAGAAACCATATATTTATAGAATTATTACTGCCGATGATAAAATAAAATGGATAAGAGAAAGAATTTATTACGACAGTAAAACTGATAAATTTCTAGGTATAATTGCCGATATTACAAAAGAAAAAGAAGGTAAATCATCACTCCCTTATTTCAGAGAGTGATTTTTTACAGCATCGAATACTCTATATTAAATTTAGCTGTATCTGTTTCTTCAAGAGAAGCATTTTGAAGATCATAAAATTTTGATGCATTTTCAAACTCAGGTGCTTTAAAAACTTTACCTGGATATAAATATACCAATCCATGATCCATGTCTTTAATCAAGTAAAAATCATTTCCTTTTGAATCAGTAATTTTACCCTTTGTATTGATAAAGGCCCTTGTAATTAAGAGAAAAGGGCGGCCAAACTGATATATTTCTACAGGTTCGTTTGTCTTATTTAGAAAATTGATAATTTCTTCTTTTTCCAGTTCTACCCATGCCTGTACTGAATTAAGTTTAAATTTACTTTTTATAGCAATAGTTTTTACTTCTTTTGCTGCAAGGGAATTTACTACAGGGAAGGGGTATGAAGTAGTTATGTTAATTCCTTTATAGCTTTTTAATAATTCAAAACCATACAGTGAAGTAACCCTGAAGTTTTTAATTCCTTTGCCAACTGCAGCTCTGATTTTTCTAGATAGATTATTTAATTCATATTCAAAGCTGTAATTAGGAAGTATAATTTCTTTTGTTCTTGCATTAAATTCTTCTATAGAATGTATTGTTAGTGAATCGTTTAAAGGGTTATCTTTATCTTCAGATATTAATGTTGATACAGTATTTTTAGTTTTTTTATCATGTTTATTTTGATATGAAGTATAATCAATTCTAAATTTTTCTAAACCTTCGGTAACTTCTTTATCAAATGTGTCAAAATTTACTTCAGATTCAAACCATTCCCAAAATTCACGTCTAGTCTGTTTTAATACACTTGCAGGTAGGAATAGTTTGCCTATAATATTAACATCAATAGATCCTGTTTTTAAAAGTACTGCTCTCGTCGATGAAAATTCGTCTGCAATAGTATCTTTAGAAAGCTCTTTCTTTATAGCATCACTTATTTCCATTTCCTTAATCCATGGTTTGAAGCCACCAAGATTTTTAACTTTAATATAGAATCCTTTTTTTGACACAGATATATCAAGGTCCACTGAATTAGCCTGCAATGGCAGATTAGCTATTCTAGAAATTTGATCTCCGCCACTTTCACCTATTTTATAAATAGTACTGCCATGTGGAGGGATTTCTTTATCACAATAGATGAAACATTCATTGCCTTTATGTACTTTTAGTACAGATTTTTTATCCTGTGAAAATTTTGTAATGGTGAATGTCGGACCTTCTTCTCCAGATCTAGGTTGCACCCTAACTCTGTCTCCTACATGCATTGTATTACTTAGAAATGCATTAAAGCCATTGGTTTTTAAACTTAGAACTTTTCCACATGGCTGCCCTGATACACCTAGCATATTGTATTGAATTACATCCCGCATTGAATCTTTATCTTTGAAACCACCAGACCATTTTCTTCCCAGTGATCTACTTAAAATATCTTTGGATTTTTTAAGAGTTTTTTGATCAATATCATTTTCTGTGTCAAGCATGTTCCTGTATGCAGTTACAACGCTTTTAACGTAATCAGGTTTTCTGAGTCTTCCTTCAATTTTTAAAGATGAAACTCCTATTTTTTTTAACTCAGGTATTATATCAAGAGAATAGAGATCTTTTGTAGAAAAGAAAAATCCATTTCCTGCATCACTGTAGTATCTTCTACGGCATGGTTGTTTACATTTGCCTCTGTTACCACTCCATCCTCCCTGCCAGGAAGAGAATAGGCAGTTCCCTGACATGGAACAGCATAGTGCTCCATGTATAAAAACTTCGGTTTCAATTCTGCTGTTTTCATTTATTTTTTTAAGTTCAGTTAACGTGACCTGTCTTTCAAGTATTACACGTTTTACACCCAGTTTAGATGCAAAATTGACTCCGGCACTGTTATGTATTCCCATTTGTGTAGAAGCATGTATCGTAAGTGATGGAAAATACTCTCTTATCAGACGTAATACACCTAAATCATGAACTATGACTGCATCAGGTTTTAGTTTTGCTATCTGATATATATTTTCAGCAGCTTCAGGGAGTTCTGATTCTTTTATCAGAGTATTGAAAGTTAAATATACTTTTTTATTGTTGTCATGTGCATAGGCAATTAGTTTAGACATCTCTTCAAGTGTGAAATTTTCAGTTCGTTCTCTTGCATTGAATTTAGCAAGTCCGGCATAAACTGCGTCAGCACCTGAATCGAAAGCAGTAAGGCCTGCAGCTAGGCTTCCAGCAGGAGCTAACAGTTCAGGAATTTTATATCTTTTATTTTTATTCATTATATTATTCTCTATTAAGTAAATTCATATAATAATATAACCTTGATAAAGACGTTTTCCTGAAATATTACGTTTTAATACTGAAAAATAAAATCTCCAGGCAGTTAACCATGGAGACTCTATGAATTGGGAAATAGTTGTTATTGTCAGGCAGTTGCCTTATTTTTTACTATTGTCATAATCAAGCTTCCATCGCCTAAACCGCTACCGGGATATACTGTAATGTCAGTGGCTGTTCCGGCAAATGGAGCGTATACTTTACAATGCCTAAGTGTTGCATTATCTTCGGTCATTTTTTCTAAAGCTGATTCGTAATTTTTCTTTGCACCTAAAAGTGTTATCAATGATACTGAATGTGTTTTATATAATTTTGAATCTGCATTATAAAGCAGTTTATCATAATTAATAACAGCTATATCACTTTTTACAGCGCCTGCATATTTTGCAGGATCTACTTCTTCTACGAGCTGTCCTTTTTTTACATGTGAATTTAAAGGGACTTCATAGATCATTTGCCCTTCAATCATAGATTCCATGTTTGCTTTAACAGGTGCGGCTGCAAATATAGAGGTGGTACATAATGTTATTGCTGCTATTGAAGCGATTGTTAATATTAATGTTTTCATTTTTTTGTCCTTTTATTGATAATTAATTTCCCTAAAATTTTTATGTTTTATTCAATAATTAAATTTTTATATTTTTTTCTTACCAAATTGATATTTTATGATTCACTGATATGATTTTTTTTAATAAACTCTCTGTGAGTTTGCACCACAGCGAGTTTATTCGAATTAGGATGAATCTTTAAATCTTATCAAGCTATGCCTGTGTTTTTGTAATAGTCATAATTAAGTTTCCATCACCAAGTCCACTGCCTGGGTAAACATTAATATAGGAAACTGTTCCGGCAAACGGTGCATATACTTTGCAGTGTTTTATTGTAGTTTGAGCTTCATTAAATGCTTGTAATGCTTCTTCGTAATTTCTTTTTGCACCTAACATTGTTTCCAAAGAAATAGAACGTGTTTTGTATAATTTTGAATCTGCTTTATATAGTAATGTATCGTAATTGATAATAGCTATGTCGCTTTTGACTTCTTCTTTATATTGAGATGGGTCTACTTCTTCTACAAGCTGTCCCTTTTTTACATGTGTGTTTAAAGGAACTTCATATACCATTTGTCCTTCAATCATTGATTCCATATTTGCTTTAACAGGTGCGGCTGCAAATAAAGAAGTGGTACATAATATTATTGCTGCTATTGAAGCGATTGTTAATATTAATGTTTTCATTATTATTCTCCCTTAATTTTGTCGTTTTTATATTATGTTTTTATAATTGTTGAAACATCAAATAATTACAGAAAACGTTCTTTAATTATTCAATTTATATATTTTTAATTGTTTGCCAAATAAAAATATGTTGATAATATTATAAATATAGAGTACATTGTGTCTTTTAGCTAAAATGTAGACAATGTAGCGTTGTATCGTATGTTAATGTGAATTTAGTGTAATGAATAGGAATTATAAATATGATTTTTTATATAGAACGTTTTAATGAAATTCGTAAATTAAAAAAAATTACATTAAAGGCATTAGCTGATAGCTTAGGTCGATCATATAGTGCTGTTAGAAAATGGAGTGGTGGTGAGCGTAATCCGTCTTCCAGTGATATAAGACTTCTTGCAATGATTATGAATATTTCTCCAACAGAAATTTCAGATCTTGATGATCACATTTCTTTACCAGATAAATCTGGAATAAATAATTCTATGAAAATTTCAAAAGATATTATATTGAAGAAACATATGGATGAACTTGGAGATATTATTGGTAATTATGGAGATTTCTCGGCAGATAAAATCAAAAATTTAATCTATCTTGAAAATTATACAAGAGAAACTAATTCGAAAAATAAGTTGCTGACTAGGCAGCTCAATGAATTACAACTTATAATAAATAATATTTCGGAACAGGTTTATGTAAAAGATAAAAGGTTTCGATATAAATTTGTAAATAACTATTTTGTAAAGTCTGTGGGTGATTATACTCATGATGAAATAATAAATTCAACAGCTTCTGATATTTTTGCTTTGAAAGAGATAAAACAGATAATGAAATTTGAACAGGATGTTTTTAACAGTAAAAAACCTGTTATTAATAAAAAAGTATTTATCCTTGGTTCTAAAGGAAAGAGAATTGGTTTATTAAACATTATACCAATTATTGATAGTAATAATAATATACAAAGTATAGTGAGTTCCATTAAAGATATTTCAGATATTGAAGTACTGCTGCGTAGATTTGAAATTTTAGATCAGACACTGAATATGGTAGATGATTATATTTATATTTATACTCTTGATCCAAATAGGTATGAATATAGAAGTACGGGAATGGAAAATATAACAGGTAGAAAGAGGGAAGTATTCGATAAAGATATAAATTTATGGTATAATTTAATTCACCCGGATGATAGAAATATTATGGGCCCAGAAAAATACAAAATAGGGCTTAATGTTTTAAAATATAGAATTCTCCATAAGTCTGGTAATTATATATGGGTAAAAAATCAAACATATAAATTGTTCAATAAAAATACAAACAATTTTTATTACTATGGTTCAATTAGAGATATTACACAGGAAATGGAAAAGAATGAGCTGAAAGAAATATTAAAAATAAATTCAGATATTATGCCTGTAGGGATATATATACAGGATGTAGACTCTTATTCTATTCTGTATACAAATAAAGCAGCTGAAAGAATTACTGGTTATTCAGAATTATTTTTTAAAGGACTTAAGAAAAATAATACTTTTCATGAAAAATTACTGCATCAGGATGACTTTGAGAAATATAAACATTACTTTGACAACAATAAAGACTTTAATATAGAAACACGAATTATTTCTAAGGATGGGAAAGTGAAATTAGTTGAAATTAGTTCCAAGAGAATAAAATTTAGAGATAAAAACTGTAAAATGTCAACTTTGGTGCTTAAATAATTATGAACAATAGATATACGAACTTCGAATTTTATAAAAATCAAGATCATTCATCATGTGTAAAAACAAGAATTCCGCCTTTGATTTTAGGAGTCAGTTCAAATGGTTCAATAAAAATTTGATAATTGATATTATCAAAATCAAGTGATAACGGGGCTACATTTATCGTATTTCCAAGCTTAAGGTATGACAAGATATAATCTTTTGCTTCCTTGTTAATCAGTTCTTCTATATTTGTTGTATTTGGGTTTTCTTGAAATTTAGGAAACATGCTATATATGGCTTTATTTGCCAGCAATATTTGTCCATCAATATTTATTGCCATGATTGGTGTGGGAAGCTTCTGTAATATATTCTGATAAATTCTCAAAGAGAGAACTTTATTCTTGTTTTTTTTGTCAAGGTATTTATTGATGACCTGAAGTTCTTTGTTCTGTTTTTGAATTCTTCGTAAAAATACTCTATTTTGCTTCAACTCATCATGATATTCTAGAGATTTGCTGATTGTAGTTTTCAGTTCACTGTTTTCCCACGGCTTACTGCAAAATTTATATATTTCCCCATCATTAATTGCTTCGACTACATTTTCAAAGTCTGCATAACCGGATAATATTATTCTTATTGTCCCTGGATAAAGCTTTTTAACTTTTTTTAATAAATCAACTCCTGTCATTTCAGGCATTCTGTGGTCTGATATGACTAAATCTATTGAATGTTCTTCCAACAGTGTCAAGGCTTCCTTTCCACTTTTAGCTGTAAGAATATCGTAGTTTTCTTTTCGTAATAATCTTTTAAGAGTGTTTAAAATAACAGGTTCATCATCTACACAAAGAACTGTTTTATGAGTTATCATTAATACCTCCTATCGGTAACTTTATAGAAAAAGTTGTACCTATATCAGGTTCGCTTTCGACGTTTATTGTACCGTTGTGCTTCTTTACTATTCCCAAGCTGATAGATAGACCTAGCCCGGTACCTGTTCCTATCTCTTTTGTAGTAAAAAACGGATCAAACAGTTTTGAAATGTTTTCTTGAGATATCCCTATACCTGTATCAGTAAAATTGATAGTTACAAACTCTGAATCAGATTTTGTTTCTATTATAATTTCTCCATGTTCTCTAATTGCCTGGGCTGCGTTAACAATTAAATTTAAAAAGACCTGATTCAGTTCGCCGGGATAACCTTTAAGGATTGGGATATCTCCAAGTTTTTTCGTGACTTTACATTTGTATTTCAATTCATTCCAGGCAAGTTTCAAAGTAGTTTGAAGTTCTTTATTGATATTAACATCTCTTAATTGAGAGCTGCCTTCATGAGCAAAATATCTTAAGCTGTTAACTATATCAATAATACGTAAAAGTCCATCTTTTGATTCTTGAATAATTTGTTCAAAATCACTTAAGATATAATTTAAATCTTCTTCTCTAATACTTTTTTTGAGGCTGTCAAACACATCCTGTATTAATTCCATATTATTTGTATTAACTACATTTATCAAATTATCATATTTTTTAAAAATACTCTCAAATGTATTTCTGTAATCTTCAATAACTTCAAAATTACTTTTGACGTAGGATATAGGATTGTTAATTTCGTGAGCCACTCCTGCTGCAAGTATTCCTAATGAACTCATTTTTTCTGATTGAATTAATTGAATTTGAGCTTTTTCCAGATTTGATAGTGACAGTTGCAGGTCGGCAGTACGTTTATTTACAGCATCCTCCAGTTCTTCATTCATTCTTTTGATTTTGCTTTCTGCCTCGATTCGTTCGGCAATTTCAAATTCTGCTATCTGACCTTTTTTCAATGTTTCACATATTATACCTAAAATTGGTATGCAGTAGCTGAGTACAGCTGCACTGTTTGCAATATCAAAATTTATATCGAAAAGTTCAGTTGAAAATGCAATAAATAACTGTGCAAAAATATTTATCAGGATGCATGCTAGAAGTGTGCCCGAAAAAATATCCCTATAATGATAAAATCTTTTAGCCACAAGAAGAAATGCAATAAAAAACAGTATCGCTGATATGAAGTCCATCGGTCTCGATATTATTTCATTAGGGAAAATGATATCAGGCAGTTGCAAACCAAAAGCAATAATAGTGGCTACTGCTCCGATTGTAACTGTGAGCAGGGAATATACTACAGATTCTATTTTAATTGTAACAGAAGATTTTTGAACAATATGTTCAAACAGTATTGCTGTTATTATCAATATTGCCAGAACAGACCTCCCGGCTACGTATGTCCCTGAGATAAAGTAAATAAAATTGTAAAGTGTTATACCTTTATTTGCAAATATTTTTATAAAAATCAATAAACCATGTGTAAAATCTTCGCTGGAGGAAATAAAAAAACCTAAAGCGACAATGAGGTAATATCTATTATTTGAGCCGAGATAATAAACTATGCAGGCTATAGCAGCAATACACGCCAATAATGAACCTGTAATTTTTATAGATATATACAGGTCTTTTGTTATGTAAATATTGGTAATATTTACGACAGGTATCATGCATAGAAAAAATATAGTAATTAGAATGTAGGATATGATGAACCATTTAGGTTTAATCCTGCTTTCTTTGTTCAAAGTTTCTCTTACTTCAAATTCATCCATTTATTAGCTGTTACTTTTTTAATGATTATTGGAATTAAAACTAATATTAAATTGACTATGAATATGCTTAAAATAGAGTGAACCACAGGTATATCCCAGAAACCGAAAATTATGCCTGCAATCAGTGCATCTAAAGCACAAAAAATTAAAATAATGATTAAAAATCTTAATCTTGGTGTGTATGTATTATGATCTTTGTTCAAAATCACTTTTTTAGGGCGATACATTACGAATAAGTAAAATCCAGCTAAAAGAATCAGCAGAGTAAGGATTAATAAAAAATTATCTGAAACAGAATGAATGATTTGTTTTTCCAAGATGATTCCGATCATCACAAAAAGAGTGTGAATCAAAGGGCTGAATACAATTAAACCTGTATTAGTTCTTTTGTTTCCTGAAACAAGACTGCTTATAAAAAAAGAGTCTATGCTGATGATTAGAGATACAAGTATTATCATATTTTAATTAATTACGAATTATTGACATATATGTTTAGCCATTATTTTTCTTATCGGAATAATAATTATATAATAGAGAACAAAATTTTAAATTAGCTTTTTATTTGATGATTGAATGAAAGGTTTTATCTCAGCCATGAGATTGTTAAATTGTTCGGGGAAAAGTGACTGCTGGCCGTCAGACAGGGCTGCTTTGGGGTTAAAATGTGTTTCTATGATAAGCCCGTCAGCTCCGCAAGCTATAGCAGCTTTTGACATTGGAGCAACAAGTTCTCTGATTCCTGTACCATGAGAAGGATCCACTATTATCGGTAAGTGGCTTTTTAGTTTAATATAAGGAACTGCATTTAGATCCAGTGTATTTCTCGTTGCCTGTTCAAAGGTTCTTATTCCACGTTCGCAGAGTATTACATTTGGATTGCCTTCTGATACAATATACTCAGCAGCAAGCAGCAATTCTTTAATTGAAGCGGCAATACCTCTTTTTAAAATAACTGGTTTTTTGCTTTGCCCGACTGCAGTTAGCAGTCTAAAGTTCTGCATATTTCTTGCACCTATCTGAAATGCTGATGCATATTCTTCTACAGCTTCAACATCCTTAACTTCCACTACTTCAGTAACAGTGGATAAACCTGTTTCTTTAGATACCTGATGCATTATTTTTAAACCTTCAATACCTAACCCTTGAAAACTGTATGGACTTGTTCTAGGTTTGAATGCACCGCCACGGAGACATTTGACTCCGCTTTCTTTTATAATCAAAGCAGTTTTTAGAAATTGATCATAACTTTCAACAGCGCAGGGACCGGCAATGACGGAGAAATTACCTCTGCCGAATTTTGCTTTTCCAATACTAACGACAGTATCTTTCGGGTATAACTCTCTACTAACTAATTTGTAGGGACTGAGAATAGGATTTATTTTATCGACAGCTGGGTTATTTTCTAAATGAAGTTTACCTATTTTTCTTTCATCTCCGAGTGCACCTATAACCGTTCTTTCAACTCCGGGCATATAAAGAGGTTTTAGTCCCAGACTTTCAATTTTATTTAAAATTTCGTCTGCATCTTTTTTGCCGGCATTAGGTTTCAAAATTATAATCATATGGTCTTAGCCTTAAAAATGTTATGTGAGTTCATTATATTACATCTAAAGTTATATTTTTATATTTAAAAATCAATTACTTTTTATTTTTATTTGAGAATGAAATCTAATTTATTTTTATATAAAAAATGAATATGGATTAGTAAAATAAGAAAAAAATAATAGTCTATTTAGTTGGTATATTACATTATAGTAAAATAAAAACATGGAGATTGGTAATAATGGATAATAAGTCACCTAGAATTTGTGTCGTTGGTTCATCTAATTATGACTTGGTTGCTTATACAGATCGTATTCCTAAATTAGGAGAAACTATACATGGAAATAAATTTGAAATGGGTTTCGGCGGTAAAGGTGCTAATCAGGCTGTTACTGCTGCTAAATTAGGCGCAAATGTAACAATGATAACAAAATTAGGTGAAGATGTTTTTGGCAAACAGACGCTGGAAAATTTTGAGAAATGCGGTGTTAATACAGATTATGTTTACTTTACAGATAAAGCTTCATCAGGAGTTGCTCCTATAACAGTTAATAAAGAAGGCAATAACTCAATAATTGTTATTGCTGGAGCAAACAATCTTATTACAGAAGAAGAAGTTGAGGCAGCAAGACCAACTATAGCCGCTTCAAAAGCAGTAATTTGTCAGATGGAAACACTTCTCAATGTTACTAAAAGAGCAATGCAGATTGCCAGAGAAGAAGGTGTTACTACTATTTTTAATCCAGCTCCAGCACCTGAAGATGGATTTCCAGAGGAAATTCTTAAATTATCTGATATTTTCTGCCCGAATGAATCTGAAACAGAACTTCTTACCGGTATGCCTGTAACAAATATTGAAGAAGCAATTGCCGCAGGAAGATGTCTAATAAATAAAGGTCCTAAAAAAGTTTTAATGACTTTAGGAGAAAAAGGGAGTTTGCTAATTACTCCTGATGACTATGTTCATGTTGAACCATATAGTGTTGAAGCTGTAGATACAACAGGAGCAGGGGATTGTTTTATCGGAAGTTATGCATATTTTCATTCTGCAGGTGTAGAAGAACGAGAAGCTATAAGAAGGGCAAACTATATTGCTGCTTTAAGCGTTCAGAAACCTGGAACTCAAAAAAGTTATCCTTCAGCAGCAGAACTTCCAGACGAACTTTTTGAATAGAAAAATATAATTCAGGATTGTTGATTTCTAATGCTTGTATTATATATATTGACTTTGAAATCAGCAATCTAAAATGATACATGAATATATATCCTGAAAATGCTTTGATACTTGCCCCTTTGGCAGGTTATACAGACTTACCTTATAGACGTTCATGCAGACGACATGGATGCTTATATGCTTTTACTGAAATGGTTGATACAGGATCACTGATTTATGCCAAAAGAAATTTAAGACAGTTTCTTGACAAAGGTGATGATGAAAAATGGCTAGGTGTCCAGATAGTGGGAGCAAAACCTGATGAAATAGGTAAAGCTGTAGATATCATAAACCAAGGTAATTATTCAATTCTTGATTTAAATATAGGATGCCCTACACCTAAAGTTGCAAAAAAAGGTAAAGGGTCTGGTTTGGCTAAAGAACCCGACAAGGCTGCTAAAATTATAGATCTGATGGTGAAGAGATCTAAATTTCCTGTAACTGCTAAAATTAGAATACAGGATAGGGAAAACCCTGAACCAACTATTTATTTAGCTAAAAAATTAGAGAATGCAGGGGCCGAAGCTATAACAATACACGGACGGCTTGCAAAAGATATATATTCAGGCGAATGTTACTCTAATATTATTTCCGAAGTACGGGAAAACTTAAAAATCCAGGTAGTTGCTAATGGTGGCGCATTTGATTTGAAATCATATGAAGAACTTAGAGTAAATTCAGGATGCGGTCCAGTTATGATAGCTAGAGGAGCCATGGGAAACCCATGGATTTTTGAATTTCTAGCAAAAGAAAGAGTCTCTCTCCCTACTACTGAAGAACTCTGTAATGAAATGGAAGTTCACATAATGGAGACCATAGATTATTACGGCGAAGAAATGGCTATGAAACTTTCCAGGAAATTTATTCTTGATTATCTCGGGGGAAGGGGATATACAGGAAAACTGAAGTGTGCAGTAGTAAAATTGAAAACTTCTGATGACTTTAAAAAATTTATAAACGAAGTGAAAAAAGGTCCAACTTTACGTTACCAGAAGTGGCTGAAAAAATTCGGATAAAATAGTCAAATGCTAGGAAGCTTCTTTAAAAACTTTATTTTCAATATTTATTGGCGGATTTTTTTCATACCTGAGAGTTTCTGAAGATGGTCCATCAATGATATTCAGAGGCTCGTCAATAGTAATATAGTCCAGAGTTTTATATACTCCGTCAAGTTCATAACCGGTATTACCTTTAACTACAAATTCGCTCATTCCTTTATGTTTTTTATCATTCATTGTTTTGGGTGAGAAATTATCCCAGTTGAATGTATAGCCCAAAGCTGTAAAAGGAAGTGAGTACTCTCCTCTGAAATTGTCATTCTCATCTCCCAGTAAATGATAATTTAAATCATATACATAGGTATTTTTATATATTGCTCCCTTTGCTGGACTTCCCCATAAACATAACATATTTGAAATTGGTAAAATATATGATTCTTCAAATTCAGGGTGGTCAATAGGAACCAGCGGCAGTTTATCTGTTTCTATCCATTCAGACTTTTTTGCATCTGGTTTTATTGTGTAAATCCAGTTTTTCTCATGATATTGTGCTGTATCCGGATTGTCGGTACTTTTTATCCTCCAGGTATTATCATGAATACTTCCTTCTTTTAAGGAAACAGTTCTTGTAGGTCTATATAATCTTTCGGGAGGAATCCAGAATTCTACAAAGACTCTGTCAACTAATTTTCCCTCTTTATTGTAAGGAGGATTCAGACCTAACAGCTTTGATACTTTCTCATGAGCCACAGTACTGGTTATATTTTTTGGTAGTTTGTTATTTATCAAAAAATAATCTCTAATTTCACCACTGACAGTTACCCATGATCTGCTGTCATTTGGGAAATTAAATGTACCTGTTTTATTTTTCTTTTTAGAGCTCCAGTAAATATCATAAGCCCACTTAGGCATCCAACTTACTACTTTAATTCGACCATTATCATCCCAGATTTCCTCAATCTCTTTGTGTATTGTATGTTCTAGATAATAGTTATTTTTTCCCTCTTCATCATAAATATATATTAAATCTTCTTTCTCAGGTACGTAAAGAGGATATTTATAAGGATCAGTTTTCTTGTTATTGTTGTGATATTTTCTTAATTTATTTTTATATAATTCAAGCATGGATTTAAAATCAGCTTTTTGTTGTTCATAGTTATTCTTTTCAGCAGCACTTAGAAAAGTATAAAAAATTCCTGCCGCAATTATAAGAATAAAAACTCTCTTTTTCATTTTGTGATTCCTTCAGCTTTATGAAAAAATATTTATTTTTTTGCAAGCTTAAACTTTTTTATATCAGATATGTATTTATCAAGGCACATTTTTTCTATTAATAATAAGTTTTCAAAAGCATCTGTAAAATCTTTTCTCCCGGTTGTAAACAGTCCATGACCATAAACAATTGCACCGCGTTTTCCTATAATGGCAGGGGGGAGAGTATTACAAAGTCCGAATTTTCCGGTTCCAACTTCCCCAGAAACAATAGGAATATCATCAATATACCTGACATGAGGGCACATATTATGGCAGTTCCCTAGTGTACTGCAGTTTTTTTCACGATCACATATCATGGACATAATAACTGAGAATTTTGGATGTCCATGAAGTATTGCCATGTCTGTACCTCTAAGTAGGATATCTTTATGGGCACTTAATTCACTTGATGCGGTGAGTGCTGTATTTCTTGAGTTGTCAACTGGACATGGATCAATACATCCTGCCAATTCATCAAGCGAACTGGTAGTCTGACTTATATAAATAATATTGTCAAGGAGATAAGATATATTTCCAAAAAAAGAGTCTACAAGCCTACAGTCTACAACTAACTTACCACCTTGTATCATTGCTTTAATAACATCTTCTTGATTATTGAACTTACCTTTGTATATTGGAGTATCTAACTTAAAAGAGTTTATGTAGTTACTATAGATAGTGTGAGCTGTATTAAAGATTTCATTCTGAATTTTATTAATTTTACCGGATTCTGCATCCTTATAGTAGTCAGCAAAAAATTTTACAAAACATGCAAAACAAACTGAACTATAGGTGATAAAAGTTTGTTCAGGGCTTACAGTTCCATAAGTGATAATTCCTTTATTAGGGATAATAGCAGCTTTTCTTTTTTTTAGTGCAGGTATTATTTTTTCAGAATTGAATTCCGAAATAACTGGAATATCATGCAGAAAGGTTCTGGTTTCACAATCCTGAGGATAGATTGCTTCTTCATCAATATTATCGGTTAAATAATTTATTATTTTAGAATAAGGGGAAGCTGGTTTTGATAGAAGAATACTGTTAATATTAAGTCCTGCTACTACCTCTTCAAGTATTTCTATGTCTTCTGAAGTTTTGTTCCATACTAATTCAGCATCAAGACAACCCATGAGAGGTTGGCCTGTCTCACAAACTCCCTGTGCAACAAGTTTATTAACATATTTATCAATAAGCTGTTTCATAATAGATCTAATTCTTTTATTTTGGTTTCAGTTGGCATGCCATTCTGTGTTAATCCTCGAACTTTATAATAATTGGATCTGGCTTCAAGGAATTCATTTCTGTCAATAGGATTAACGGTTATTGAATTTCCACTGCTTCCAGGTTCTTCAAAAAAGCGTTTTGGAAGTTCATCATCTTTAGATGTAAAACAGTTCATAGAATTCATGATGCGCTCATTGTAATAAATTCGCTCGCCGCACTTCATTAAGTCCTGTGCTGTTGTTTTTATTCCTGTAACACCATGAAATGCTTTGGCATATTCTTCCAGCGATGCAGCAAAAAATAGAAATTTGCAGGTGGTCAATGAATCAACCGCAGCGAATATATCCTCACTTATTTTGATAATTCTCGCTTTTCCACTGAAGGAGAATCTGTCGGTTACAACAGGTTTTCTCAGTATTTCATGGGAAATGGGATATGCTCTTAAGTGACAGGCTCCCCTTGTAGAAGTGGCATAGGCAAGGGCTATTCCGTACGCACCTCTCGGATCATAACCTGGAATTTCCTGCCTTTTAACACTCATTGATAATTCTGGGCAGTTTCTGCTTTCAGCAAATTTATATGAACCCATTTTAAGTTCAGCACCAATACCTGAACCATAAACAATATCATTTAGCAGTTTTAATATTTTTTCAGGAGTAAATTTTACTTTTTCTATTTCCTGATAACATGCCAGTGTAACTGCTGCTGAAATAGTATCCATGCCGAATTCATTACAGACTCTGTTAGCTTCTGCTATTGTTTCGATGCAGTTGTTTCCTAACAGTGCGCTGAAGTGTGACATTGTTTCAAATTCAGGAATAACTTCTTTATTGCGGCCAAGTTTTTTACATTGTATGGTGCACCCTGCACATCCTGTTTTTTTATAACCGTATTTCTGTTTATAGTGCCAGGCATTCATATTAATCGCATTGTTAAAAAAAGTTTTCGAGAAGTTTTCTGTAGGCATCATCCGTCTGCTGTCCATAAGATCGTATAAAGCTCCGGTACCGTAATTGGATATTCCAAGTTCTCCGGTCAATGCAGGTGAAGCGGAAGCAAGTCTGAAAATTTCTTCTCTGGCTTTTTGAAGTTCTTCCGGATTATAAATTTCAGTTTTTCCTGAACCCGATACTTTAAGATATTTAAGATTTTTTGATGCCATTACCAGTCCAAGGCCATTTCTTCCGGCAGCAAAATGTCCATCAATCATGATACTTGCAAACATTACTCCGTTTTCTGCCGCAGGGCCAATAATTGCAGTGGAACCTATTTTGTCAAGTTTTGATAATGTTTCGCTAACAGTAAGACCTTTTAAAGATTCAGAATTTTTAAAGCATATTTCAGACTCATTAATTTCTATTCCGGAATATTTATTACATCTCCCTGATAAAATTATTCCATCAAAACCTGCTTTTTTTATATTGATTCCAAGTTTACCGCCCACAGATGTATCACCTACAGTGCCTGTAAGCGGTGATCGCGACATCACAGTCATTCTGCCTGAAGCAGGTGTCATAGTATCGCAAAGAGGTCCTGTGAAAAATATCAGAGGCATATCAGGAGAATTCCATTTTTTAGATATATGATTTTTAAGGTAATATCCTGCAAGGCCTTTACCTCCTATATATTTTTCATATGTGTGCAGCGACGGATGTTCTATTGAAAACTTTTCATGAGTGAGATTTATATGCAGAATTTTTCCTTTCCATCCGTACATTCATATCCTCTCTAAGTTATATTGTTTTAATGTAATAACTGTTTGATATTAAGTATATAAATAAATTTATTTATTACTAATTTAAAGTTTACTAAGTTTGCTGATATTTTCTGTAAGATTATCAAATAATTTATTCAATTCATATATTTCACTTAAAAATAGATGAGTAGGTGTTAGGTCTTTACATTTTGTGAAATCTAATGGATAATATATCTTTTCAATGTTTCTGCCATGGCTGTATGCTGCAAAATTTTTATATTTATTGCTGATTTAATTTACCATAAGTTTAAATTCTTTTTCTGTTATTGCTCAATTGTCAAAATTATCATTAAGTATTAAGCACATTATTTGCCTAACTGAACAATCTATTTTATTAATCGTATATAATATTTTTCATTTTTGTTTTTCTGTTTATAAAACAAGCAGATGTTAAATTGATGATTTCAGAGATGGTTTTAAAATAATTTCGGGAATAATATTTAGCATTTCAAGTAGAAAGCGATGCCTTTTTATAAATTGTCATTTCATTTATCTATTACTATTCATCTGCATATTGCAATCTTTACCAATTTGCTTATAAATAGCATTTAGTAAATTTATAATGATCTTAATTAAAAGGATGGGTTATGTTTAAACTCTTAAGGCTAACTTTGGCTGTATCAGCGTTAATCTTTGTTGTTTCATGTGCTTCAGTCAATGAATTTAATAATAATAATGAACCAGTTAAAACTTCAATTTATCTTGAAAAAGATGAAATAGCCTTATTTGGCTACGGGTCACTTGTTAACATTGAAAGCATGGAAAAAACGTTAAGACATAAATATACTGGTCCTATTATATTGACTTACTTAAAAGGCTGGAAGAGAGATTGGGATGTTGTTATGCCTAACTCTTATTTTTATGAAGAAACCCATCATGGAAAATACTTTCCAAAGTATATTGTTTATCTGAATGTTGGTCCATCTAAAGAGCATAAAGTTTATGGAGCACTGTTTGTTATTAAGAAAAAAGAACTTAATGGTTTTAAGGAAAGAGAATGGATTTATAATTTTAAAGATATAGGTAACTCAATAGAAAATGTTAAAGTATTCGGCGGTGGTGTTTATACATGTATTGCAAAAAAGAAATATAAAATAAATAGCATTGATGATAAAACTATGGCCATTAGAAAATCATACATAAAGATGGTTAAACATGCATACCTAACTAATGGGAAATCGTCTTTGGAAGAATACTATGATACAAGTGAAAAAATACCTGAACAAATTGTAATAAATGACAAAAAAAATAAAGAGGCAAAGAACCCTTTCGGATATAAAAAATAAACTTAAAAAGAGTTACATCCTTGATTCTGTGTAAACAGTAAATTTACTTTTTTATTACCCCCGCGGGGGGGTAATAATTTTATACTAAGCATATAAAAAAATTACTAATTACTAATTTGAACTCTATTAAGTTTACTTATATTTTTTGTAAGCTTATCAAATAAGTTATTCAGTTCATATATTTCGCTTAAAAACAGATGAGTAGGCGTTATGTCTTTACATTTTGTGAGATCTAAAGGATAATAGATCTTTTCTATGTTTCTGCCATGACTGTATGCCGCAAATTTCTTATATTTATTGCTGATTTCATTTACTAGAAATTCAAATTCTTTTTTCGGTATTACTGTATTGTCAAATTTATTGTTAAGTATCAAAGACATTATTCGTCTTAAAGAACAATCTATTTTATTAATCGTATATAGTATTTGAATTAAAATAGAATTATTGTCAGTTTTGTTGTCAGACTCATATCTGATATTTACAAAAATATTTTCTATAGAAGATACTGTTCTTATCATTAATTTAATTTTAGCAATAATATTTTTCATATTTGTTTTTCTGCTTATAAAACAATCAGATGTTAAGCTGATGACTTCTGAGATGGTTTTAAAGTAATTCCTAGAATGATATTTGGCATTGCGTGTAGAAAGTGATGCTTTTTTATATATTGTCATTTCACATATGTAGGCTATCGTTATCCCAAGTGCAGTTAAAAACAGTCTGAATGCTAATGTATTGTCAAACTTATAAGAGTCTCCATATTCAACGACGTATGAGGTAGGTACAAGTGTAGTTATAAAAATTGCAGCAACTGCGTAATTGCCTGACATAAAGTAAATATAAGATACAAAGAGATTAAAAACTGGCAGTAAATACGTCCATCTGTAGTCTAAATAGAAAAAGATATTAACGACAAAAAAAGATAGCATAACTCCTGCTACAGTTCCAATAATTCGATCTGATGATCTCTTTTTTATACTCCCATGTATAGGTGCAGCAAACATTAACAATACAGTCATTGGAAGCCAGTATCCATGAAATGGAAGAAGTTTAAATGAAAAACATATGATACAGGCTACAGTAAACGCTAGAGCCACACAGAAAGCATGCTGAAGCGCTAAAGTTTTATCCTTTGATACTCCGCGTATGATCATATAAACAACTTATTATATCTTTTTAATTTACACATTAATTTTAATTTGGTTATTTCTTTTAGAACCTGATTTATACCGTATATAAATTTCTCATGTTCTATATTTTTTATTTCTTTATGATTTAGTTCAAGTTTAGCTAACTGCTTATGCCAGATGGCTGTTGATTGAATAAAAGAGTCGCTTGAATTATATTTTCCTAATTTGATAAAATTATTCAGTTCATACAGTTCATCGTTAATAGTTTTTATAATATTTTCTGTACAAGGAAGATTTTTTTTAAAAAAAGGGGAGTTATTTTTGTAATACAGCAAAAAGTTGATGCTTCTGAAAATTCTTCTGTATTGATAGTATATTTTTCTGGCATGAAAAGCAGATATTTTATTTTTACCAAAAATAAAATTTTTATTTGAAAACATTTTTTCTGCTTTATTGAGTCCTATTGTAACTTTATGAAGAAATATGTCAGATTTATTGTCTAATGTTTCTTCTACAAAAA
Organism: Victivallales bacterium; assembly: GCA_036011305.1. Taxonomy (GTDB): domain Bacteria; phylum Verrucomicrobiota; class Lentisphaeria; order Victivallales; family GWF2-38-69; genus DASCNA01. The sequence continues at coordinate 8,940 of DASCNA010000056.1, read as the reverse complement.
GATCGGCTCTTCTTAAATAACTTCTTTCAAAAAGATATCTGTTATCAATAGAATTTTTGATTTTTATGCGATCTTCTTCTGTATAAACAAAGAACGCATCATTAACCAGAGATGAGATATGTTTTAAGGTTGATCTTATTAGAAATCTGCTGAATATGTAATCAAAGAGAACTACTGTTAAAGCCGAGAATATAAACGCAATAAGTAAATCCATAGATCTGTCAACACCATCGTACCAACTATTTGATGAAGATAATGATACGGCTATAAGAAAGCCTGATGCAGTGGCTACAATTCTATATTTCATTGCTGAGTAGGCAATCATTATCTGAATAAATAGAAAAATTAGTAATACAATTTTATGGTTTATAAATATAGAAACAAGCAGTTGTGCTATTTCTACATTCAACGTAACAAGAAACAGTGCAAGCAGTTTACCTTTAAATTCGCTGAAACCAAGAGATGCAATAATCATAAAGCCCGGAGGAAGGAAAATCATCCAGCTGCATGGACGCCTGGAACAAATCCAGAAAATAACACCTGCAGTCATCGGAGCAGTCATCTTTAATGCATTTATAAAGTATTCGTTTGTCGGGTCGAAGGAGTTTCTGTAGAGACTTATTTTATCTGTAATTATTTTCATATATAACTAAATATAGGTATTAATATAAATTTTTACCTATTCTTAGCTATGATTATATTGTAAATACAATAATTTATCAGTAGTACTGATGTAGAAATGTTTATCAATTATTAGTTTTATATCATTAACAATTAACAGTGACCTTACAGGTATTTTATAAGCCTTTCCGGTCTTCCTGACCAGGAGCATGCAGAACAGTGGATTTCTGAAAGATCTAAACCTGTCAAATCTGCATTAGACTGTTTTGTGGGAAATGGTTTTTTATCAAAATCAACATGAAAATATATCTGTTTTCCTTCTTCATCTTTTACATAAAATCTATGAAAACCGCATTTAGGACAGAGCATATATTTCTCAGGCATTTTTATAATCCTTCTGCTAATTAATAATTATATTTCGAGTATATGACAAGGATAAATTATATATGGGATAAAGTCAAATTTTATTTTGTTTTATATTTGTCTGAAATAAGTTGCAGTCTGTCTATGGCAATAGCTGTCTGATCTGCTAATGATTGGAAGAAATCATACTCTTCAGGGTCAAAAAACTGAGATTTATTAGTAAGTTTTAAGCCCAGAACTCCAATTTTAACATCCGCTGATTTCAGAGGATAAAAAAACCATGAAGATGTAGACATAGTATCTGTGCCGCAACCGCTGGTTCTGTTATTGCGCCACGTCCAGTTTAAAGAAGCTTTTTCTTTATTGCCTAAGCCTGATATCTCAGGAGAGCTAGCTTTCAACTTTATTCTATTTTCTGTAGGTATATATAGAGCATTATCCATATCTAAAGTTATTTTTAAGTTTCCTGATGCAACTTTATATAAGGTGCTGAGTTCAGTAACATTGGCAATTTGTTTGGAATAGTTAAAAAGAGAGGTAGTTCTATTTTCTCTAATAGAGGTTTTTTTGACCTGCAGTTTTAGAATATATGTAAGCCTTGAAATTATATACGAAACAATTATAAAAACAACCAGCGCAATTACCGCATTAGTTTTATACATGGAAAATTCAAAATACGGTTTTACAAAAATGTAGCCATAGGCTAAACAACCGATCAGGGTTGATATAAGAGAAGTATAAAAGCCGTATCTGTATGCGGAATAGATTACAGTTAGAAGTAGAATTAAGGCAACTGTAGAATTATCAGTATCAAATCTTACTTTTAAAAAATACAATATTGCTCCTGCTATTGCCGTTAACAAAATTGGAATATACAATTTATTTAGTGAAAATTTATTATCCTGTTTGAAAATAAATTTATTGAGCATTCGCAAACTGACATGAGTCCTGTCTTCTCTCGGGCGTTCACTTAGTACGTGAATGTTGATTTGACCGCTGTTTCTAATAATGTCATTTACTACAGATCCAATGAGAAAATCATATAATCTTGAATTAACTGATTTACTCAGAACTATATTTGTTATGTTATAATTTCTGGAATATTTGAGAATTGTTTTAGCTATGTGTGTAGAAGATAATGTAACCACTTCCGCACCCATATATTCAGCATATCTCTTATAATTTGAAATACGCTTAATGCTTTGTTTTGATAAAGATCTTAAAGGTGTTTCTATATTAATTGCAATTAGCTGAGAATTATCTTTTGTTGTAAGCCTTTTAGCTGATCTGATAAGGTTTGGAGTAAAACTGCTGTCAGTTATACATACTAATGTTTTTTCAACCACAGCCCATGGTTCAGTTATTCCGTGTATCTGCTTATATGAAATAACTCGTTTGCTGATACTTTTTGCTGCGGCCTGCATGGCAAGAGCGCGCAGTGCGGAAATATTAGTTTCAGTAAAATAGTTATTCAAGGCTCTTGAGGCTTCCTTGGGAATATATACTTTGCCCTCTTTTAACCTTTCCAGTAATTCAACCGGTGTTATGTCTATGACTACAGTTTCATCTGCCAGTTCAAAAATAGAATCAGGTACTGTTTCTTTTACATTTATTCCGGTTATTTTTATTATTTCATCTTTCAAATTTTCAAGATGCTGAATATTAACAGCAGTATATACATCTATACCGGCATCAAGAATGTTTAAAATATCCTGATATCTTTTATTATTTGCAGACCCCGGAGTGTTCCTATGAGCAAGCTCATCAACTATAACTAATTCCGGTTTTTCTTTAATTATTCTTTCTGTATTAAGTTCCCAGAATCTTTTGCCTTTATAAGTGATTTGTTTTCTTTGTGTAAGATGAAGACCTTCAAGTAATTCTTCAGTTTCAAGGCGACCGTGCGTTACGACAATGCCAACAGTAGTATTAATACCGTTTTCAATTGCATGATGCGCTGCTTCGAGCATGGCAAAAGTTTTGCCTACACCCGGAGCTGCACCAAGAAATATCTTTAGTTTACCTTTTCCGGAATAACTGTCTTTATCATGCTTAATAGCAGATAAAAGTGTATCCGGATCAGGTCTGTCTTCATTTTCTAGATTACAGGAATCTACCATGAGCTATTACTTTTATGTGTTTTAATATAAGAGTTCAAAGCGAGATTCAGTTTTAATACGTTAACCGTCTTTTGTCCAAATATACCCCATACTCTTCCTTTAATATTTCCATTTATTAAAATATTAATATTGTTGACAGGGATGTTATTTTCACTTGCTATTCTTTTTGCTTGGAAAAATGCTGCTGCCGGTGTTATATCTGGATCAACTCCGCTTCCTGAGTCAGTTATTAAATCTATAGGAACATATTCTCCTCTATGCATATCCTGTTTCTGATCAGTTTTAATTCTATTTTTTATTCTTTGCAATAGAACTTTACTTGTTGGCGTGTCTGTGTAATCAACTATCGCAGGTCTTCCGTGAAAATATTTTTCGCTTGTAAACTTCTGCTGTACAAGGGAGGATCCGATAATCTTTCCATCCTGGGTTATTAAACTGCCGTTAGCCTGATGTGAGAAAAACAGTTGACCTAAGCCCATTACAATAAATGGATAAATTATACCAAGTATAACGGTCAATACTATTAATATAGCTATTGAATTAACTATTTGTTTTAAAAATTGATTTTTCATTTTTATACCTCTATTTCACTAGTCCTAAATAAAAAACACAGATATCAATCAGCTTGATAGATATAAAGGGAACGATAATCCCGCCCAGACCGAAATATATTAAATTTCTTTTAAGAGCTGATGCTGCTGATACAGGACGATATTTGACCCCTTTGAGTGCCATCGGAACTAAACATATAATTACTAATGCATTGAATATTATAGCTGACAGAATTGCACTCTGAGGTGAATGAAGATGCATGATATTCAATGCCTGTAGTACAGGATAGGATGCAGCAAACAAAGCCGGAATTATAGCAAAATATTTTGCTATGTCATTTGTAATACTAAAAGTAGTTAATGATCCTCTTGTCATCAACAGCTGTTTACCGATTTTTACCACTTCTATCAGTTTGGTAGGGTCTGAATCCAGATCTATCATATTTCCGGCTTCACGACAGGCAGTTGTACCTGTAGCCATGGCTACACCAACATCAGATTGTGCTAGTGCAGGAGCATCATTTGTCCCGTCTCCGCACATAGCAACCATTTTACCTTCAGCCTGTTCTTTTCTTATGTATTCAAGTTTCTGCTCTGGGTTAGCCTGGGAAATGTAATCGTCAACACCGGCTTCTGCGGCTATAGCTGCTGCAGTCAGTTCATTATCTCCGGTTATCATTACTGTTTTTATGCCCATTTTTCTGAGCTCTACAAATTTTTCTTTAATTCCAGGTTTTATTATATCTTTAAGGTGAATAACACCCAGAGCTTTATTGTTCTTCGATACAGCTAAAGGTGTTCCGCCTTTCATTGCTATATCATTAACAGCTTGATCCAGTTCATTTGGAATAGGATTATTATTCTGTGTAATAAGTTCTTTCACAGATGCAACAGCACCTTTTCTTATTTCATCCTTATCAACATTAATACCACTTATTCTTGTATGTGCAGAAAAAGGTATAAATTCAGCTTTTATATCAGAATATTTTTCAGATGTAACATTATACTTGTCTTGTGCAAGTGTAATTATAGATCTTCCTTCAGGCGTCTCATCGCTAAGTGAAGACAGCAAAGCAGCTTCGGTAAGTTCAGAAATATCTACTCCCGGTACAGGTATAAATTCAGTCGCAAATCTATTACCGATAGTAATGGTTCCTGTTTTATCAAGCAGTAAAGTATCAATATCGCCGGCTGCTTCAACTGCACGTCCTGATTTGGCCAGAATATTAGCATGAAGAAGCCTGTCCATTCCTGAAATACCTATAGCTGATAACAATCCTGCTATAGTTGTCGGGATCAAGGTAATAAACAGTACGAGTATCAGCACTACTGGAATATGATTACTTGTAAAAAAGGCAAAACCTTCTATAGAGCAGCACACAACAATAAATATTAAAGTAAAGCCGAATAAAAGTGTATTTAAAGCTAGTTCATTAGGAGTTTTCTTTCTCTGAGCTCCTTCTACCAGCTTAATCATTTTATCTATAAAAGTGTCGCCGAAAGCTGATGTAACTTTAATTTTAACGCAGTCAGAAATGACTCTTGTGCCGGCTGTAACAGCGCATCTGTCACCTCCGCTTTCTCTTATTACAGGTTCTGACTCTCCTGTTATAGCCGATTCATCTATAGAAGCCATACCGTCAATAACATCACCGTCGGCTGGTATTAGATCATTTGTTTCTGCTATGACAATCGAACCTATCTGAAGCTGAGAAGGATCCACTAAAGTATAATCTTTAGAATTTACATCTTTAAGCAATTTGGCTTTAAGGTCGCTTTTAGCCTGCCTTAGTGAATTAGCCTGTGCTTTTCCTTTCCCTTCTGCAATAGCTTCTGAAAAGTTGGCAAATAATACGGTGAACCACAGCCATAAAGCGATTTGACCAAGAAATGATGAAGGTTCATTTGCCGGTTTAAATAAACTTATTATAAAAATAACAGAGCTGAATATAGATATAATTTCAACCGTAAACATTACCGGATTGCATCTAAAAAGCTGCATAGGATGTAACTTTTTAAATGCATCCAGAATTGCTGTTTTCAGCAACTCTGGACTAAATAATGATTTTTTTTCTAATTTATCCTTAGACATAATATATTTCCTAAATTATTGAATAGAATTTACAGCCGGATTAAAATAACATTAAGTGTTCAGTAATTGGACCTAATGCTAAAGCCGGGAAAAAGTTCAAACCGCCGACAATCAGAATACAGACTATCAGCATTACGATAAAAAGAACACCCGTGGTCGGAAATGTACCTGAACTTGCCGGTGTGATTTTCTTTTTTGCAATGGAACCTGCAACTGCCATTATTGCTGCTATTGATACAAAACGGCCCAATAACATGCATGTTCCTGTTGCCAGGTTGAAATAATCTGTATTAGTAATGAAGTTAAAAGCACTTCCGTTATTGTTTGAAGCCGAGATAAATGCATATAGTAATCGGCTGAAACCATGCGGCCCCAGCGAGGCTGTAACACCATTATATAAGCTTGGCACAAAACATGTTAGAGCAGTAAAAAACAGCACGCAGAACGGAGATATAAGTACTGCTACTATAGCCCACTTCATCTCATGTATTCCTATCTTTTTACCGAGAAACTCCGGCGATCGGCCGACCATTAATCCGGCGATAAATACTGTGAGAATAACCATAATCAGCATGTTATACAAACCTGTTCCTACGCCGCCTACAATCAGTTCACCGATTGCCATGTTGAACATTGCAATTCCACCTGACATAGGATTAAGAGTTTCCATTTGTGCATTGACTCCACCGTCAGAAGCACTTGTAGTCACAGAAGCATAAAGTACTGAGTCTGCTATGCCGAATCTTGTCTCCTTGCCCTCCATATTCTGTCCGTATTTTGCTACAGAACCTACAGATTCAATATGATCAGCTTTATTTATCCTAGGGTTGCCCTGAGATTCAAAATAGTACATTGAAGTAGTGAAAAACAGAAACATTACAAGCATTGCAATTAAAATTGTCCATCCCTGTTTTTTAGATTTAACCATCAATCCGAATGTATATGTTAAAGCTACACCAATTGCAAAAATCGTTAGTACCTGAACAAAATTTGTAAGTCCGTTTGGATTTTCGTATGGATGCATTGAGTTAGCGCCTAAAAATCCTCCACCGTTTGTTCCTAGTGATTTAATTGCCTCAAAAGAAGCTATTGGTCCTTGCGGGAGAATCTGTTTTCCTGCATCGATAGTATGTGCTGTTATATATGCACTGATATTTTGTGGAACACCCTGAGATACATAAAACAGGGCTATGATTATACATAGAGGGAATAGTATCCAGAGAGATATTCTTGTTAAATCAACCCAGAAATTACCAAGATATTCCGTTTTTTTTCTAGCAAAAGCCCTTGTTAAAGCTATTACAACTGCAATACCTGTTGCAGCTGAAACAAACTGTTGGAATGACAAAGCTACGACTTGTGAAGTATAGCTTAAAGTACTCTCTCCTGCATATGCCTGCCAGTTTGTATTTGTAACAAAGCTGATGGCTGTATTCAGACTTAAAATAAAAGGTGTGCCTTTTAAGTGTTCAGGATTCATAGGTAAATAATACTGCAGCATTTGGATAGATATAGTTAATATTATTCCAAATAAACTGAACAGTAAAAGACTTACTGTATATTGTTTCCAATTCTGTTCTGTTTCAGAATCAATGAAACAAATTTTATAAATTGATTTTTCAATCGGTACCAGTAATCTGTCTAAAAATGTTTTTTCTCTTGATACTACTTTTTTGATATAGATACCCAAAGGTTTAGTAATCAAAATTAGTATCACAACAAATAAAATTATTTTAAAAATTCCCAGTGCTGTCATAATATCCTTTAATTATTATTTATGAAGTTTCTATTTGTTAAAATTTCTCGGGGCATAGCAATGCATAAAGCATGTAGATAAATAAACCAAGCATTATTATACCGGATATAATTATTTCACCCATTTTAATTTCCTTAATATTTTGATTAGATCTTTATATATCAGAAAGTAGTTATAAAATTATTATTTTCTGATAAATTTATTATTGTGATATATTGTACTGCATTCTTAATGTCAATATTATTATATTATAGCCAAGTACTTAAACTAAATGAAGTTCCTGACTCAACTTTTTTTTATTTACACATATCTACTTAGTTAAGTGTAAACAAGTTTATCATGTACTTAGATACTCCTTGGTTTATTTCATTAATCTTTGCAAACAAGCTGATATTAATGAATTTTAGTGAATTTATAAAAACGAATGCAAAAGATTATGCTTTTTTAAAATATTTCAAATGACTTATAGATATATTTTTATATATTTATTGTAGAATCTGTTAATTTGCATTGTTATCTATTAATGTATTGCATAATGCTATTATTATTGTTTTTCCTGCATAAGCATCACATACGGTATTTTCTTTATTTTTCATTAATTATTAAAATTTATTCTCTGCTGACAATATAAAGCCATCCTTTTATTTCAATGTATTTTACAATAACTGGGTAATATGATTATTAATAAAGTACATATTAAATAAATAGTATTATCGATATTTATATACAGGAAATCGATAAAATATATCTTTTTCCGTATAGAAATAAATTGGATAATTCAAGAAACAGAATGCAACAATATATGTGTTTCTGAATAAACCGATATTGCTTTATTACATATTTTGTAGGTAAAAGACTGATTTAAGGTTTTAAGATATTAAGGTTTGTTAGGATTTGGTTAGATTAGATTAGTTTAAATTGCATCTTTGTTTTTGCCCTCCTAAATTCATTGGTAATCCAATACGATAAGTATTGGCAATAATAAAAGAAGGAGCAAGTAATGATAGACAATAAAACAGAACTTCAGAAAATTTTGGAAATGGAAGTGAATGCTTTATTAGAATCTCCTGATATAGATGAGAAGAATTGTATAAGGCATACAAGAGAAATGAATTGGAAGAAAAACAGTGAGCTTAATTATTATTTTAACACTGCTGATTTTTCTATACCTTCAAACTATAGCTGTTTTTGAGTGCTGAACTAATTAGCACATGATAATATAAATGGATTCATGAGAGTGAATCCATTTATATATATGATCAATCATTTAACTGCTAAAGCCTGTTCAAGAGTAAACATATTATTCAAAACGGCACTGGCACTGTCTATTAATGGCATCATAAGTGCAGCACCTGTACCTTCTCCCAGGCGTAACCCTAGATTCAAATAAGCTTCTTTATTTAAATGTTTCAGCATTAGTTTGTGACCGGGCTCCGT
>DASCNA010000055.1:0-14679 GCA_036011305.1 Victivallales bacterium | reverse complement strand
TGTATAACGCAGCTAGGAGAGCTTGATTATGTTTAAGATATCTGTATGCGTCAGTATAGTTTTTTAATGCTAAATCATATTTACTTATATTATTGTATATTGTACCTAGAAGATATTTTGCTGTCCCTGTTGTTTCATCATTTTTTTCATATATCCCTGCTTTCTGGAGCTCTAAAGCATATTTTTTAGCTTTGTCATAAGTCCCTGAGGCGATATATATATTAATTATGTTGTACAGGGTACTGTCTCTTAGCTTACTATTATTATCTTTGGTTGCTTTTGATAGTATTTTAAATTCCTTTTTTAAATTTAAAGATAGCTCATCATTAAATCTGTAATGCTCAAGTCCAGTTGTTTTGTGGCTATCAAGAAGGTTTTTTATTTCATTGAAAAATGAATTACTGTATAACGTTACATTAATGCATAACATAAATGTCAAAAAGAGAAAAGTAATTAATATTTTTCTTATAATAAATAACATAGCAGGATTTAATAATGTTGATAAATGATTACCAACACTAATTATATTATCTTTGATTGCAGTTAGCAAAAAATATGTGTTGAAAATGATTTAATTGATAAGTTTTAAATCATTAATTAGGATATCAGTAAAATTTATAATTTAAGCTTTGCTGTTTATTTGATCTCTAAATTCTCAAGGAACTTTTTCTTGATTTCCTGCTTTTTACTGGGAGCCAGAAGAAGATAGTACAAAATGTTATCTTCGAACGTAGGACATTCAGTAATGCCTCTATGTGCTGCTTCCAGATGTACGACTGCCTGCCACTTTAGAGGTGAAATGAGAAAAGGAGTCCATTTCTGACCTTCACGTTGATCCATCAGTGCACTTGATGTCAGTACTTTGCCATCGCCTGCTTCGTATTTAGTTATTTTTATACTTCCTTTGCTTCTGTTAACTTCAGCTGTTCTGCTTGTTTTTACTGCGTTTCCTAAAAACAGAAAAAATGATACATCATCAGGCACAGGTACTTGTATCTGCATAGCATCTGTAAACTGCTTTGCACGGATTAAGCATTTTTCCAAATGATCATAAGCTATAGTAGATTTCTCTTTGGCAGACATAATCTTTGGAAGGAGAATGTTTAATATTTTTTTCTGGTTTGGTTTTAGCAAGCCCCATTTTAAATCTATCCATGTTTGGATATTAAATAAATCTACATTTGAACCATCATCTGAATATATAACTGAATTTGTCCAAAGTAACGGCAGCATTTGATAGTAGCTTGGAAATGTTCCAATGACAGCCGGCGGATAAGTTGGCGCATGGTGCACCAGTTGTAATCCGTTGACAAGTTCAGTACAGGCATCGAGATATCCAGCATTAGGTGTACCAATTATTATAAGTTTGTCTATGTTATTTTTTCCTCCCCAGTTGAGCATGGGGAGGGAGCCATTTTCCGGGAGTTCCTGATTACCATATCTTAAATAATATCGGCTAAGTAATCCACCCATTGAATGTGCTAATATATCGAACTGTACATCATAATTTTCAATGCCATATAATTTCTGATATTCCTTCTGTATGTATTTCCTCTTTTTAAGTATAAAATCATGAAGTTTAGAAGCACTTTCTGAAATATCTCTTCTCCAGTCATAATAAAAGGTAAACAGAGTGTTAAAATTTTTATTTTCAGGCATTTTTTTACTTTCCTGAGTATAACCGCCTTCTTCCAGTATTTTTAGGAGTTTGTCATAAGCAGCGAGATGAAAGTGGATTCCAAGTATATTCACATCGAAATTAGTAAGTAAATTTTCTGGAACTACGTTATCTTTTACTTCTTTCAATGGTCTTCCATATTCCATGGGATGGCTAAGTGAATACATCTGTTCTGAAGAATAACCTAGAAGTGTTTCCACACCAATAAATTTTCCCCATACATTCTTACCGGAATTTTTATCAATAAGTGTAGAACCTAAAAAACCGTGTATGAAAATTACGGGATTTCTTGCAATTCCCTCATAATTCATTGATTTTGATTCTAAACTGCTGAAAAGGGGTTTATCATAAGTATGATTAGAATTATATGATCCTATTGCTGAATCTGTATTTTTTACACCAAGCACAATTGTTCCTTTAGTATATTTTTTAGTTTATAAATTTAATTTATTCAATTAATTTGTAAGATTATTTAATAATGGCATTACCGGATTCTTTAGGATCATATTTAATAAATTCTACAAAATATCCTTCATCACTGGAAACATTGTTAGTAAACTGTATTTCACCAAGTCCTCTATAATAGTTAATTGTCATCATAGTCCCATAACCAAACAAGTTATAAATTGGAACATACTCTTTCCAGGTAGGTGCAACAATTTGATCTGTAGGTTCACCCAGTATTTTTCCAACCTGCTCAATACTCATCCCAGGCTTAATTTTGCCCAAAGCTGTACTAGCAGGCACTTTCAGGGTAGTTTCCTGATTAATACCCGTAGAACTGCAACTGGATAAAATAATTGTAAAAAATAAAAAAGATGCAATAACAAATATATAATTTCTCATTTAGGAATTCCATTTAAGAATTAATTCTTATGAATAATTAATGGAAATTATATTGGATATAAAGGCCAACCGTCAAGTTGTTTTAAAAATTATTTTATAAACATGCTGTTTTTTAAACTATGGATCGTAAATATCTTAAAACTTCTATTTCATATTATAGCAGTTTTATGTATTAAATTAAAAACCTGTTACATATTTAACATTCAACACAACAATCTTATCGGTTCTCCTATTCTTAATACATTATTATCAGCATCTTTAATTTTAAAGTCTTTGAAACAGGCTCCGTAACCATAATCATTTTCTTTTAAAGGTTCGATTATGTTTATTTTATAAGAGTTAACTCTATTCCATAGGCTGTTTACATTTGATACAGAAATAAAACAGCAGCCTGGCCCGATTTTAAAGTTCTGCGTTTTCTGTAAACATAAATGGATGTAAACTTCATCTCTACATACAACAGCATATGCTATAGGAGATCCTTTTTCATAGTCTACTTCAAAACCAAGTAGATTTTTATAGAAACTAATTGAAGCTTCAACATCTTTAACCACAAAATGTGGTGCAATATGATTAAATCGAATTTTAGTAGTCATTTTTTAAAAATCCGGCTTCACATAGTACTTTATTAATTAAATTAGTATCTCCGCCGACAGACCATTTAGTATAGAACCAGTCAAGATAATGTTCAAAATTTTTACGCCACTCTTCTGTCAATCCTAAGTGATTTGATTGATTATCATATTCTTTAACTAAATTTTCCATTTCATTTGAATTTAATCTGTTATATTTGCCGTAGTGAATGACTCCTGTTGTAATTCGTCCTTTTTTAGATTTAGGTTCTTCTTTAGAATATCCAAGCACCAGTGCAATCAAAGGGAAGCAATTTTTACGGGGGATGGCAAGCAGTTCATAAACACGTTCCGGGTTGCCTCTATGAATTCCATTTGTAAAAAGAGAATCAATGCCTAATGATTTAGCAGCTATTGCAGCAGTTTGTGCTGCAAGTACGGTATCAGTGCTTCCTGTTATAAAATCTACAATATTATTTTTATTAAATGTATGGCTCAGATGTACGGCCATATCGCAAATTCGATTAAAATCAACACAGAATAACAATAACTTGTCTCCAGAATAACCACATAATTTCATCATTGTATCTTTATCTTCAACAACTATTATTGAATAGCTCTGGCGTGCTGAAGCATTGGCTGCGTGTATTGTTGAATTAAGAATTATCTCGAGATTTTTTATGTCAATTTTTTTATCAGAGAAATTACCATGTATTGTTCTCAAATCAGATATAGTATTGATTGTTTCATTCATCTCATTTCGCCTATTTTAATATTATCTAAATTTTCAGTAAAATTAACTTCTTAATTTTCTTCATTAAACCAATTATTTTCACCAATACTGAAAACAAAAAAACGACAATGAAAGTTTCTGCCGATCGGACTGCAGGCATACATGCCAATTTCGATTTGTTCACTGGCTGAATGAAGGTGTGTTATTCGCATCTGATTCCATTTGGTTCCGTCAAAAGAACTTTCAATTCTGAAATCGTTAGATCTTCTGTTTATTTTATACCACATTTTATTATATGAAGAGGAAATATCATTTGTTGCCCAGTCTGAGTAACCTAGATTAGTTACTACTGAGCCAAGACGGCTTATTTTTGAGTCTTCGAATTCCGTAGACGCTTTTATCCAGTTCTGCTCATTAACTCTGGCTAAGATTCCGCATTGATCGTATTTTTCCTTTGGATCAAATTCAACATGAGTCATTGCTGTAAAATCACCTGTTATTTTTGTAAAAAGACAGTGGCCGTCATCTCTCATAAAACCGTAATTAGTTTTTTGCCAGAAGTCAGTTTTTGTATCAGTGTATATTTCGAGGCCGTTTCCGGTTTTGAAATGTTTGGGCTGGTTAAACCAGTAAAAGCCATTTGGGATATCTGTCGAATTAAATTTTTCATATCTTTTCATAAATCTTCCTCAAAAACTAATTTTACAGTTAGAAAAATTTCCTTAATATATGTTATACCATACTAACATTCTGAATCTTTAGAAAATATTCAAGAGAAAGTTAATATTATTTGTATACAGTTTTTACTTATCTGTTATGCCACTTAGGTTTACGTTTCTCTATAAATGCATCAATTCCTTCTTTTGCATCCTGTGTCATCATATTATCTGTCATGACATGACTGCAGTATTCGTATGCTTCATTTAAATTTTTACCTGTTTGTTTATAAAAAGCTTTTTTCCCAATACTAAGAGCAAGTGATGATTTAGCAGCAATTTTTATTGCCAAGTCATAAGTTGTCTTATCAAGTTCTTCGGAATGAACAACTTTGTTGACTAGTCCCATTTCGTATGCACGATTGGCTGTGATCAGATCACCTAGCAGTAACATTTCCATTGCATGTTTTTTTGATATATTTCGAGATAAAGCAACCATGGGAGTAGAGCAGAATAAGCCAAGATTAACACCGGGTGTAGCAAACCTTGCTTTTTCTTCAGCAATTGCTAAATCGCAGCTGGCAACAAGTTGACAGCCTGCTGCGCTGGCAACTCCGTGGACTTTTGCAATTACAGGTCTTGGAGAACTGGTAATTGACAACATAGCTTTGGAGCATGTCTTAAAAATTTTTTCCTGAAAAATACGATCAGAGTCACTCCGCATTTCTCTTAAATCATGACCTGCACAGAATCCTTTTCCTGAACCTGACAGTATAATAACCTTTACAGATGAATCCGAAGATAAATTCTTGAATACTTTGATTAATGATTCCATACATTCGATGGATAATGCATTATATGCCTTTGGTCTATTAATGATAATTTGACTTATGCCATGTTTATCATTTTTGATAATAATGTTATCGGAAGTGTTCAGATTGTCAGACATGCCAATATTTCCTCATTTAAGCTTAAATAACATAATTTATATAAAATATTAATAACTTATAATTTTTACAAAGAATTGAAGACAAAATTTTTGACAACATATTTTAAATGTAAAGTTTACCTTTATTGTTGACAATAGGATCCCATAAGTTAAAATGAGCGAATAATTGGAATTTATCTTAGGGTTATTTGCGTGAGTCAGCAAGAAATAATAAAATGGCAGAAACCGATGACAAAAGTGCTCTATGCACTACTTCCTGTAGTTTTAGCTTCAATTTACTTCTTCGGATGGCGAAGCCTTGTAATGCTTCTTATATCTAATATTATCGCCTTCATTTGTGAATATGTATTTGCCAGATACTACAAAAACCAGGTAACATCTTCAGTTTTTGTTACAGGCACTCTTTTTGCTTTAACTCTGCCTCCGAATCTTCCGTACTGGATGGGTGCTATAGGGATAGCTTTCGGTGTTATTTTCGGGAAAATGGTATTTGGAGGTTTTGGGAAAAATATTTTTAATCCAGCAATTGCAGGGCGGGCATTTATTTACGTTAATTTTACTACTTTTATGAATGGAACTGTTTGGTATAAGCCTATTTCAGGTATACTAGGCGGCTTTACAGAGTATGGTGTTGATGCTGTTACCGGAGCTACTCCTATTGCTGTTATGAAAACAGGTAGTTCAATTCCACTGTTAGAACTGCTCCTGGGGAATACCTCTGGCTGTTTCGGCGAAACAAGTGCTGTTCTGATTATCTTAGCAGGTATATACTTGCTGTGTAGCAAACTTGCCAATTATAGATTGGTAATTGGCTGTTTAATAGCTTTTTTAATACTGCAGGCTGTTCTTTTTTACAGCGGCGTACCAGGAACTATACCCCCTCTGCAGGCTTTACTCAGCGGAGGATTTTTATTTGGACTGGTTTATATGGTGACTGAACCTGTCAGCTCTGCTAAGACAAATATAGGAAGATGGATTTATGCTGGCCTGATTGGTGCATTGACAGTTATTATCAGAACATTTTCATTTTGGCCTGAGGGTATGATGTTTGCAATTTTATTAGGAAATATGTTTGCTCCTCTGATAGATCATTTTGTACAGGCTTGTAAGGGGGGTAATAAATGAGCAGGAAAGGAAAAATGAAGCAGGGGGTATATGCAATAGTATTTATGGTTGTTATTACTGCGATATGCGTTTCCGGAGTAGCTTATGTTTACCATAAGTCTCTGCATCAGATTACGGTAAACGAGGATATGTTTACAAGAAAGGCCGTACTGGAAGCTGCCGGACTTCTATATGAAAATAAACTTTCTGGTGATAGAATTTCTGCCATTTTTGAAAAAAATGTTAATGAAAAAAATATTGACGGTAGAATTTACTATGTATTAAAAAATGGTAACTATGTAATACCTGTGACAGGCATTGGTTTATGGGGTAAGATTGATGGCGTAGTAGGTTTAGAAAAAAACCTGAAAATAATTACAGGAATAAGTTTTATTAAAAATAATGAAACACCTGGGCTGGGGGCAAGGATAACTGAAAAATGGTTTTGCAGACAGTTTAAAGGCAAAGAAGGTCCAATGACTTTTGTCGCTGAGGGATCTAAAACTGATATTAGACAGTTTGACGGTATTACAGGGGCTACGATTACTACGACAGCTGTACAAAATATGGTTAATAATACACTTAAAAATGTTCCTGAAATAGTAGAGGAAGGTAAATAATGGGAAGCGGATGTTCAGGAAAATGCGGTAATGGCAGAACTGTGAATACTAATTCATCCAGAGAAATAATCATGAATGGTATTTTTAAAAACAATCCAATATTGATTCAGGTTTTAGGTATATGTTCGACATTAGCTGTAACAAATGTTCTGAAAAATACTGTTGTTATGGGAGTGGCTCTTATATTTGTCTGTAGCTTTTCAAGCTTAATTGTCTCTCTGCTGCGAAAGTTGATTCCTTCAAGAGTTAGAATGATGGCTGAAATTTTGATAATTGCAACCGGGGTTATTTTAGTTGATATAGTACTCAAAGCTCATCTGCCTGAAGTTTCACGCCAGCTCGGCCCTTTTGTAGGATTGATAATAACAAATTGTATTGTTATGGGAAGATGCGAGGCCTATGCACTTGCCAATCCTCCATATAAAGCTGCTGTAGACGGAGCTTCAAATGCTGCCGGTTATGCTATCGTGCTGATTGTAATTGCTATTATACGTGAACTGTTAGGTTCCGGTTCTTTATGGGGCATACAGATTATGGGAGACTGGTGGATTAACTGGTCCATTATGGTAATGGCTCCTGGAGGTTTTTTTGTACTTGCCATACTGTTATGGACAGTAAAAGGAATATTTAAGGAGAAATCTGAAAATGGATAATATGATACTCTCTTCATTTACAATATTTTTCTCAGCGATATTTACACAAAACGTGCTATTGACATATTATCTTGGAATGTGTCCTTTTCTCGGTGCCTCCAGAGAGATAAAAACTGCAGCAGGGCTGGGAACAGCAGTAACTCTTGTCATGGCTTGCACTACAGCACTGAACTGGCTGGTTTACTATTATGTTTTAATACCTTTTAACCTGCAGTATCTTAGATTTATAATTTTCATTATTGTCATAGCAGCATTTGTGCAGATAGCTGAAATTATAATAGAGAGAGTATCTGATAAGCTTTATCAGGCATTAGGTATTTTTCTTCCACTTATAACAGTCAATTGTGCTATTCTCGGTGTATGTCTGTTTATGGTTATTCGTGAATATGACTTTGTTACAACATGCTTTTACGGAATAGGAAGCGGGTTAGGGTGGATGCTGGCAATATTGGCAATGGCCGGGATCCGTCAAAAGATGGTAAAATCTAAAGTCCCGGGTCCTTTAGCAGGCGCAGGAATTTCACTGATTATTGCGGGAATAATGGCAATATCGTTTATGGGGCTTGCAGGAGTAATTAAATAAACATTAGTTGTTAACTGTAAATTATTAATGGCAATGAGGAATATATGAGTGAGATCTTAACAGCTGTCATAGTCTGCTGCAGTATAGCGGCTGTACTTACTGTTATTATTTTGATATTCAATGCTACTGTAGGAAACTATGGAGAATGCCGGATTGACATTAATGACGGAGCTAAAAAACTGACGGTTGACGGAGGCGAATCTCTACTTGCCTCTCTGAATTCAGAGGGAATATTTATACCGTCAGCATGCGGTGGGAAAGGTTCATGCGGGTTGTGTAAGCTTAAAATTATAGAAGGCGGGCAGGATATATTGCCCACAGAACTGGCATGGTTGACGAAAGAAGAGATTGCTGAAAAAGTTCGGCTGAGTTGTCAAGTAAAAGTAAAAAATGATTTGAAACTTGAAATTCCTGAAGAATATTTCCTGGTCAAGGAATTCTCCACAGTCGTTTCATCTATAAAGGACCTTACGCATGACATTAAGGAAGTTTTACTCACACTTAAAAATCCTGCTGAAGTTACATTTAAGGCCGGACAGTTTATGCAGATCAAAGTACCTAAATATAAATTAAGCAATGAAGAAGTTTATAGAGCTTACTCAATTTCTTCTGCCAATTCAAAAACAGATACTATTGAGTTTGAAATAAGGCTGGTGCCGAACGGTATATGTACTTCATATGTGCACGACTATCTAAAGGAAGGTGATAAACTTACCATAAATGGACCTTATGGAGAGTTTTTCCTGAGAAATACAGATAATGATATAGTCTGCATTGCAGGAGGTTCTGGAATGGCGCCTATTAAGTCTATTCTTCACTATATGAACGATAAACAGATAAAACGCAGAACACGTTATTTTTTTGGAGCGCGCTCATTAAAAGATCTTTTTTTGTTGGATGAAATGGCTCTGTTTGAAAAAGAAATACCGGATTTCATGTTTATACCTGCTTTATCAAGTCCGGAACCTGAAGACAGATGGAAAGGGGAAAGCGGTCTGATAACTGAAGTACTTGATAAACATTTGAAAGACGGGAGTAAAACTGAAGCTTATCTTTGCGGAAGTCCGGGAATGATAAATGCCTGCGTAGAAGTTTTAAAAAAGAATGGTATTCCTGAAGAGAAGATATATTATGATAAATTTGCATAATCTGTATAAAATTAGAATTTTTAGACAACGTCTGAATTAATTAGAGGTTTATAATGAAGCAGTCTCCCAGGATGAAAGCAATACAGGAAAATATGCAACCGGGTGTAATTACTATTAATGGATTTCTCGGTGATGATAAACGGGATTTAGTGCAGATCCTTGATAGGGATAACAGTATTGTGAGAGAACTTAGACTGACTCATCAGATGATTGCAGACTGCATGCAGGAATTTAGGGATAAAGGTGAAAAAGGACTGGGAGAATTTATAAAAGTTGATCCGTATTTCGATGTTCAGGTTATTTCTGTTCGGGGTGGGATACGCTGTCCCTTTGAAGACAGAGGTTTAGTACAGAAAGACTGCATTACTGTTAAGAATTTAAAAACAGAGAAAGAAATTAATTATACAGATTTGAGTATTCATTTTATTAAAGCACACGGTTTTTATCAGGGAATGGGGTCTCTTTACAGACTGGATCCGGAAAAACTTGTTGAAATTCTGGAAGTAAAACATAGAGGTTTAATCTAGTAAATTTCCTTTAATAATATTGTCTGTTGCAACTTTTATTGATACTATATCGCAGCCTCTTGATAAGATTACAATGTTTTTTTCTAGCAATTATTCCCAGATAGAAAGAAATTCTTCAGTTGTAGCTCTTTTTTAGCATGCTTAATTCCTACTTATTTTTTTGTATCAGCAGGAATGTCCATAGGCGTTGTTACCTATCGTTTGATGCGACTGGTGCAGGTTATTCTATTATTAAAAATAGCCAGAATATTAAATTACTCAGTAAAATTACTCAGTATATGAATTAAAGATTTTTCAAACGCAGCCAGGTTTTTATCTGGAATACCTTTTAGAACTTTTCCCCATAGCTGGTTCGTTCTTTCTTCAATTTGATTTGCAATTTCAATTCCTTTTGGAGTCAATGTATAAGTTACAAATCTCATATCATTTTTATCATTTCTCGAAATCAGCAGACCAGCATTATTAATTCTTTTTATAGATCGTGTCAAGCTCTGTGGTTCAGCAAATAATATTATGGCAAGCTCTTTTTTAGTTAAAGACTTATTTTTGTATATTTCATCAATTATCAGCCTATCGACATATGTAATCCCTAGTTTGGCACAGTATTTTTCCAGCTGTTTTTTCCACTGTATCGTTACTTTCCTCCATAAATCAGTAAGTTCTGTTGTATTTATACTCATTGTTTTTCTCAACATTTAAAATTAACGCTTATTATTATTTATTATATAAATATATCACATGTTAATTTGTATAAATATTCTTATAATTTAAAGTTATTTATTATATTTTTTCTACCCTATATATGGAAAATGGCTATAATCCCATGTGAAACAATATTAACAGCAATTGACAGCAATATTATCCCTATAAAAATTTTTATTATCTTCAATCCGCTTATACTGATAAATTTAATAAAAAAATCACTAAAATAAAAACATAGAAATAATACTAAAACAGCTGTAAGGTTTGCTAGTGATAATAATAATTTAACATGAAAATTATTGCCGAATTTATGAAGGCATATCATTACCTGAAGTATAGCAGCAGGACCGCTTACTACTGGAAATGCCAAAGGTACAATAGCAAGTTCAGCTGCTTTTGTTTTATTTTTTAATATTGATTTTTCTTCATTCTTTTTACTGTTTACCATAGGAAGAGAACCTAAAAAAAGTAAAATGCCACCTGCAACTTCGAATGCGGGTAAATTCACTCCGAAAAATTTTAGTACACCTGTACCAATCCATGTAACAATGATTAGAATAATCAAAATAGCAATTGATGACCTAATGCTTATTAACTTTCTTTCTTCTTTTGAGTATTCACCGGTCATTCCCATAAAAACAGCCAGCATCCCCAATGGATTCATAATAGTTAGAAGTAGCGCTGTTGAGCCTAAATATACATTGAAATATGAACTTGTAATTAAGTTTAAAAAATGTGGAACTGACATGATATGCCTCCTTAAAGTTCATTTTTGATAATTTTACCATCTTTTATTATCATTAGTATGTTTTTCCCATTTTCAGTAAAGAGGCTTATATTTTTTAGTGGATTGCCACTTACTACTATTAAATCTGCAAAGGCATCTTTTTTTATTATCCCAAGTTTATTTTCCATTTGTAATAGTTTCGCATTTACATATGTAGCTGAGTTTAGTGTTTGAAATGGCGTTTCTGCTTTACTTCTTAATTCAAACTCGTTGCACTGATCATTTTGTAGTTCACCTAATAAATCTGTACCAAAACCGATATTTAATTCATGATTTCTGCAAATTGCCAACCCCTTAATGCTTTGCTTAATTACTTGATTTAGTTTTTCAATATTCTTTTCAGGAAATCCCAATTTACTTCCTCGTCTATAAAGAGAATCGTAAATTGAAAGAGTAGGTATTACATATGCTTTATATTGCTTTACTATTTCTGCTGAACTGTTGTCAATAAGGTTACCATGCTCTACAGAACGTACGCCTAATTGAACACATCTTGTGATAGCTTTCGGACTATATGCGTGAGCCATTACATATGTTCCTGCATTATTTGCTTCTTCTACAACAGCTTCTATTTCCTCTATTGAAAATTGTAAATTATCAATTTTATCTGTTTGGGAAGCGACTCCACCAGAAGCCATAATTTTAATTTGTGTTGCTCCCTTTCTTAACTGTTCTCTTGCAGCCTTTCTTACTCCTGAAATACCATCACATATTATTGCTATTGTTGAACCACTTCTGCGACATATTGAATCCATGTGTTCTTTTTCAGATATATTCCTGAGGTCGCCATGTCCATGTGTTTGAGTTAATGCTTTACAGGATAAAAAAAGTCGTGGACCTTGAAGTAAGCCTTTTTCAACTGCCATTTTTAAACCAAAATCTGCACCGCCTGCATCGCGTACAGTAGTAAAACCTCTTTTTAGGATTTTTGTTAATTCAATTCCGGCATTAACCCAGATATAACTCTCAGGTAGTTTATCCTGATTAATATCTAACTCTGCCATACTTAGATGGGCATGTGCATCAATTAGGCCGGGCATTAAGAATTTTCCATTCAAATTTATTGTTTGATCTACTTTCTTATCATAAAGTTTTGAACATTCAAAAATTTGTTTTATAAGATTGTCTTCGATTAAAACATTCATATTTCTTTGGAGCTTATTATTTTTCCCGTCGAATATATTTGCATTTGTTAATAGAGTTTTCATTATATGACCATTATTTTTTATAATTCATTTTTAATAATGTTACCGTTTTTAATTATTAGTTGAATATATCTGCCAGTATCAGTAAAAAGAGTGATATCTTCAAGCGGATTACCGCCTACTACAATTATGTCTGCCAATGCATTTTCAGCAATGATACCAAGTTTATGTTGCATATTAAGAATTTCTGCATTTATATATGTTGCAGAGTGTAATATCTCAAAAGGAGTTTCAACCTTCCCTCGAATAGTAAATTCATCACATTGATAGTTTTCAACTTCTCCTAAAAGGTCAGTTCCAAATCCGATCTTAACTCCATGTTTTTTTGCAATTGTTAAAGCATTTAGTCCATGTGTTAAAACATCGTTTAATTTAGTTGAAGTATGTTTGGCTAAACCAAACTTATCTCCATGTTCGAAGAAAGCATTATAGACGGATAATGTAGGTACAAGATAAGCATTAAATTGTTTCATCATTCCAGCTGTTTCATTATTTATAAGATTGCCATGTTCTATGCATCTTACACCGTTTATTATACAGCGTTTGATTGATTCAGGCGAATATGCATGTGCCATTACATAAGTCGCATGTTGATTTGCCTCATCTACTATTGCTGAAATTTCTCCTTCAGTGAATTGAGAATCGCTTACATTGTCAGATGGAGAATCAATTCCCACGCTAGCTAATATTTTAATTTGCGATGCACCCTTTCTTAATTGTTCACGAGTGAGTTTTCTAACTTCATATTCACCATCACATAATACTGATACTGATGATTCAGAGTGGATACTTTCCCCGTAAATACCAGATTCTTTGTGCCTAAAATCTCCATGCCCTCCAGTCACACTTAATGCCTTGCAACTTAAAAATAGACGAGGCCCCTCTATTGAGTTATCTTCTATTAGCATTTTTATTCCGTAATCACAACCACCTGCATCTCTGACTGATGTAAAACCTCTATATAACATTTTTTTTGCAAATACTGTAGCCTTACCGTTAATATAGCTTGCTGGTAAATCTCGTTGGTTTGGATTTATTTTAGCAGCTGTCAAATGAACATGTGCATCAATCAGGCCCGGCATCAATGTAATGCCTTTTAGATCAATAATTTTGTCGATATTACTTTTATTTTTTTGTGAATTTTTGTATATCTTTTTTATTACATTGCCATCAATTAATATATTCATATCCTTTTGTATAAAGTTGTTTTTTCCATCAAAAAGATCAGCATTCATTAGTAGTAGTTTCATTTGGATAACCTCTATTAAACTGTTTAAAAAACGCAATGCTTCATATTAATTAATTTTATGTTTTTTTTGAAGAAATTAGATTATATTGATTTAGAATTTACCAAATAAACACATTATGCTGATTATATAGGGGAGGGAAGTAAATGAAGTTTATTAGAAAAATGCTACCTAATTTAGGCGGCATTATAATAAGTTTTATTTATCCTTCTGAATTATAGCTGTATGTTCATGTTTCAGCTTATTATTATTGAACCAGTGTTCTGAGTACACTCTTTGAAACTTAATAATATTGTACAGATTCAACCTTACTTCATATTTTATTCCCTACTCATTTGATTAACAGATAATTATTATTATGTAAAGAGCAATATTTCGCATTAAAGGGACTAAGTAAGTTTTCAGATGTAATATTACGTAATTAATAATTATTTGTTATTGTTTTTTATATATATATTTTACTATATAGAACAACATTAGATAGTTATAGAATGTATAAAGTTCTACGAAATTTTAGGTCCTAAAGTTAATTAGTCGCTGTCGCGAAATAGAACTATCTGATCAGTAATGCATTATAAGTTTTATGTTAATTCATGTGTTCAGAAACATCACCCATTGAAGCCACTGCATGAACTACACTTTCTTTGTAGGTTTTAAAAATTTCTTCTT
>DASCNA010000054.1:0-3205 GCA_036011305.1 Victivallales bacterium | reverse complement strand
CTAGTAGTACTGCTAGTGCCACTGGTACTACTGTACTACCAGTACCTCTAGTACCTCTAGAGGAATTACTGCAGTAAAAATGTAACACTTTTCGCCTGTCGTCAATGTTTTTGGTTGTATGTTATCTATAATTGCTGATTCTTCTGCATCTGAATCAGGCTCTGGATCATATACTTCCAGTATCAGTTTACCGTTACTGGCCTTGACGTATTCATAAAGCAAACTTTTAATTCTTGAAGCATATGTTCTTAATGCAACAGGCATTCTGTTCTTATTATATGTACGGTAGAATCTGATTGTAACAGTTTGCTTTAGATTGTTTAAAATATTGATAGTTCCGGATGACAGCGTGTACAGTTTGTCTTTAGTAACATCAACTCTGACATTCACATAAGTATCTATAAAAAAATTAATATTAATAAGAATTATCAGAAAGGCTAAAATTGCCAGAAAACTGAGTATGTATTTATGTTTTTTTTGATTACTACTTTTCACGTTAAGAATTTCTCTTTGTGTTTAAAATTACTACAGTAGCGAATAGACCGAAGATGATGATTGAAATAAAATAAATAATATCACCTACATCTATTATGCCGTTTATTATGAATTTATAGTGTGGGAATATACTTAATTGACCAAGAGTTGTGGTAAACCAAACAGGTGCCCAGCTAGTAAAATAGTTTGTTACTGACTGGTGTCCGAACAGAATTAGAAGCAGGCATAATATCATAGAGTATATATAGCTTATAATCTGATTCTTGCTCATGGCAGAAGTCATACATCCGATAGATAAAAAGCCTGCACCCAGTAGTGCACTTCCCAAATAGCCGGAAATAATTATATTATTATCAGGAGTTCCAAGCCAATTGACCGTTATGATAATTGGAAATGTTAAAAACAGTGATATTAAAATAATAATCCAGGCTGAAATAAATTTGCCAATTACAGCTTCCAGAATAGATATTTGAGTAGTAAAAAGAATTTCTATTGTACCGTTTTTTTGTTCTTCAGACCAGAGTCTCATTGATATTGGGGGAACTAATACTAGGTACAGCCACGAATGATATGGGAAAAAACTAAAAGCTAGAGAAGCCTGATTAGAGTTAAGAAAGTTACCAAAAGGTGGTGCACTGAAAGTAAAAAAGCCTGACAGCAGCAGAAATATAATGATGAAAATATAAGCAAGAGGAGAAGTAAAGTAGCTCAAGACTTCTCTTTTGATTACAGTATAAATTCTATCAATTGATTCTTGCAATTTTAAACCCAAATTACTTATTTTCTGTTATTGTTTGAAATGCTTCAGACAAGTTGCCGTTATCAACATAAAATTCTATTATTGATATATTGTTTGCTCTTATATAATTACTTACATCGAATAGTATGGACGCAATATCATCATGATTTTTAGGTATCAGTCTGAATTGAATACTATCACTGTTTTTTGTGGATACAATATCTTTTATTTTGCTGTTTTGTTTATATAAAACTTTCTTTTTTATCGGATGATTTGTCTTGAATACTACAGTCTTATATGTGTCTGATTTTTTCTTCAGATACTCTTCTGTCCCATCAGCCACAATCCTGCCTTTAGAAATTACAATAACTCTGGAACAGCATGCATTAATTTCTTCCAGTATATGCGTTGAAATCATAATCGTCTTATCTTTACCCATATCCTTAATGAGTTTTCTTATTCCACGTTTCTGATTCGGGTCAAGACCATCTGTCGGTTCGTCCAGTATTAGATAAGGCGGGTCATGTATGATAGCCTGTGCCAAACATACTCTTTGTAAAAAACCTTTTGACAGCGTGTCAATTTGCTGGTACAAAACAGGTTCTAAACTGCATATATTTATAACACGGTCAATAGCATTTTTCCTATCGTTTTTCTTTATTCCTCTCAGTGATGCTATAAATCTTAAAAAATCTATGGGGATCATATCTTTGTAAGCAGGTGAATTCTCCGGCAGATAACCTATATGCTTTTTTGCATCTGTTGGATTTTTAACAACATTAGTTTTTCCAAGGTTAATATTTCCATCTGTAGGGGAGTAATATCCTGTAATCATTCTCATTGTAGTGCTTTTGCCTGCGCCGTTAGGGCCTAAAAAGCCTACTACTTCACCATGTTTAATTGAAAATGAAATATTATCTACTGCAGTGAAACTACCAAATTTTTTTGTAAGATTTTCTACCTGTATCATTAAGAATTACGAATTTGAAATTAATAGTATTAGATTATAAAATGCTTTTTATAATATTTGGGTTTTGCTCTGAATTTAATTCAGTACATTAAGATTTTATAATAGAGTTATAGTAATTCAATCTTAAATCAGTAATTTGGAATAGAAAAATTATATATATCCATTTCTGAGATGATTATTTCCAATCACTAAGCTTTGACTGGATAAATTCAATTATCTCTGAATGTTCTTTTTTTCCGTTTCCTTCAATTGTAATTGGTGTGCCGAATTCAATGTATATATCTTTTTTCCTATCGATTGGACCAATATCTTTGATAAGTTTACCATTTCCCCAGAAGTCTGTTTTTAAGGCTATCGGAATTATAGGTACTCCAGCTTTTTTAGCAAGTTTAATACCGATGGTGTTAAATTCTTCAGGAGTAAACTCAGGTCCTCGTGTACTTTGCGGAAAGATAACAACCGATGTTCCTGCTTTAATATGGTTTGTCCCTTCTTTTATAACAGTTTTAAAATCTTCTATAGGATTATTTCTGCCCACTGCTATTGCTTCAGTTGCTTTCATTACAGTTCCGAAATGGGGCATATCTACAAGGCTTTGTTTTACTACAAAAGTAATAGGTTTTCTAGGTAAGATGAGGCCAGGAAGTATGAATGTTTCCATAGTACTCATATGGTTCCCTATGAAAACAACAGGATCGTCTACAGCAGTAATGTTATTTAAATTCCGTATATGAATTCTGCCTCCGCAACCTTCAACAGTATCAAAATTATAATAACTTTCTCTACACCATTCGTTAATGGAATATTTACCTTTGTTAATATTTTTACTGAATCTCAGAATGGAATTAATAATTCTTGAAAAGAAAAAGAATCTTGTTCTGAAGCAAAGAAAGTCTCTCAGCATTATTTTACTGTCAATAGGTGTATCGTAATCGTTCTTATTATAATTAGAGTCCATGAAAAGCATTCCGAATTATTGATAAATAAAAAGTTATATATAA
>DASCNA010000053.1:0-41346 GCA_036011305.1 Victivallales bacterium | reverse complement strand
CATCTCTTATGAAGTACTGTATAGAAAATGACGTAAGGACTGTTTTAAAGGATCAAAAGCTTGATGACAGCCATATCGATAATATTTTCCAAAATATAAATTTAGATGTTAAGCTTAAACTTAATAAACAAAACAATACGATAAAGTTTGACCTAAAATATAATGACTTTGATTCATTTTTAACTAAATATAAAAATTTATAAATAATGGTTAATTGTTGGTTTTTTTATTCAGCCATTTTACTGACAGATACAAATATCAGAATCATTATTTACATGAATCTAAAGTTTAGAATATAATTACAAATTACTGCATTCAGATAGAATAAAAAGAACTTCAAATAAAAGAAACAAATCCAACTCTTTCAAGTATTTATACTAATTTCAATCTTGCATATTTTAGATTTATTCTATGTATATTTATTAATATTCTAATGGAATGTTAGTGTTTCGTTAGGATTTTATTAGTATTTCATTAATTGTCATGAAATCTATTTTCTTATTTTATTTATTAAATTAATAATACCCCAATCAGGAAAATGCAATGTCTGCATTTTAATAACAATATAAATCCTAAATGGGAGAAATTATTTTATGTTTATTAAATCAAAGATCTTATCAAAAGGTCTATTCGGAGAGCAAGTAGTTAAAATTGTTTTCAGTCTTTTTCTTTTATGTTATGCAGGTGTTAATATATACGCAAATGCACCAGTACAAAATAATGCATTGCATAATAAACCTAGAGTAGTCATGTTTGTATGGGATGGCTTGAGACCAGATTCGATATCACTCAATAATACTCCAAACCTCTATCATTTAATGAAAAAAGGTGTTGAGTTTACAGATAATCATTCGAGTTATCCTACTTTTACAATGATGAATGCTTCGTCATTTGCTACAGGTGATTTCGCAGGGGAAACAGGTTTTTATGGAAATACTCTGTGGGACCCAAAAGCAAATGGAGTAGATAGCAACAATAAAAAATTTGACTTTAATCAGCCAGTTTTTACAGAAGATTATAAATTATTAGAAGATTTAAATCGTCAGGCACCTTTGGTCCTTGTAAGTACATTATTTGAAGAAGCTCATAAAGCAGGTATTAAAACAGCAGCAATAGGTAAATCAGGGCCTGCATTTTTCCAGGATTATAAAGAAAAAAATGGAATGAACGGAATCATTGTTGATGAAAAACATGTTTATCCACTCGAATTTGCCAGGGAACTTCAAAAAGGACATTGGGATCTACCGAAACTATCTCCAAATGCATATTCTAAAGGTGATTTAAAATTAATAAAAACCAGTTGCCCAGATGATAATAATCCAACATCATCTGATCCTGTTGTCGTTATGAAAGACGGAGTAACAACAAATCCAGCAATTGCAACAAAGTCACCTTACAATCGTCCGAACACCTATTTAATGAAAACATATCTTGACAAAGTACTACCAGCAGAAAAACCTCAATTATCTGTAGTATGGCTTCGAAATCCTGATACAACAGAACATAACTATGGCGTTGGAAGTAAGCCATATTTTAATGCGTTGAAAAACCAGGATCAGTTACTAGGCATGATGATTTCAAAACTCAAAAAGTATAGAATGTTTAAAAATACAGATATTATAGTAGTGTCTGATCATGGGCATTCAAATGTATCAGGTCCTTTGAATTTATTCCCTTTGCGCAATATAACTAACGGAAAAATTGGAAAAATTAATAAGAATGGCTACTCTGTGTCAGGAGACTTTAGACCTGCAGATTTATTGAGCAGGGCTGGATTTAAGGCATACGATGGTTTAGGATCTGAATATGATCCCGTTTTAACAGGTATAAAAGCAGACGGCAAAAGAATATATCAGACAAAAATAGCAAAAAAAGCTTCAAAACTGATTGATCAAAACGGACATAGAAAGAGTGTAGTTGAAAAATATTATACTACTCCGTCATATAAAGTACCGAAAGTACTTCCTAAAGATGCTGTTATAGTAGCAGAAAATGGAGGTAGCACATATTTCTATATACCAAGTCATAACAAAAAACTAGCAAAAAAACTTGTAAGATTTTTACAAAGCAGAGAACAGTTCGGAGCGATCTTTGTAGATAAATATTACGGGCAATTATCAGGCACACTTCCTTTATCTTTAGTAAAACTGCATAATACTATACATAGAAACCCTGCTATTATTGCTGGAAGTTCATATAATGCAAATGCTGAAATCCTTGGAATGAAAGGAATAGAATTTAACAGTGATGGAAGTGACAGAGGGATGCATGGATCTTTCAGTCCGCGTGATGTTCATAATACTCTAATCGCCTATGGCCCAAGCTTTAAAAGTCATTTTGTTGACAATTTACCAACTGGTAATGTTGATGTACCTTTAACTATCGCACATATTTTAGGGTTACAGATGAAAAATAGAGATGGAAGGATTCTTTACGAAGCTTTGCAAAACGGAATTCAATTGGATAAATACATAGTGGTTAATTCAGTAATTACACCAAGCAAAGATGCTACAGGTTTAAAAATTTCACTGCCCACTGATCCAAACGGATCTGATATAGATAAAAGATTCACTGAATACACAATACATCTAAAAATTAAAAAACTATTATTAGGCAATAAAATATATACGTATTTTGATTCTGCGAAGGCTGTTCGCAGCTGATAATACCACAGTAATTACTACATATATATAAAAAAAGTTATGTTATAATAAAAGGACACTTTATTAAATTAATAGTGTCCTTTTATAAAGTAACCTTGTGAAGTATACCTTGCAGTATTTAAGAACAAAGTGGTTAACTGTATAAATTTAATCTTAAATATCTGAATAAAATATATTTTATTTGTATTAGCTATTATTTAATTCAGCCTGAACTTTAGCTAATGCTGATTCAACATTAAGATAGCGCTATTCATCAGTAAATATGGAACGCATTTCTGATGTCCCGAACATTTCACCAAAGAGCTTAGATTCTGTAACTATAGACGACATGTAAAAATACCTTTATAAAATTTTACTCAAATATACATTCTAAACTTACAAAGAAGAAATCATGTACATTCCTACACCAGCTGCAACTGAAGCATTTAGGGAGTTAACTTTTCCATATTGTTTAAAGCTTAAGACATACTGTGCTGAATTAATTATAAACTGCCCTACTGATTTATCCTCTCCGCCTATAACAAGAAGAATTTTTTCAGGTTTTGCCTTTTTAATATCTTCAGGAGTGCTTTTACCATTTTCATCCAATGCAATAACAGTATAACCTTTGTCCAAGGCTTTCTTAACATATGAATTTGCATTCAGTTCTTTACAAATCTTCAAATGTTCTGTAGCACCAGCAGAAACTTTTACTACAGAAGAGTATATTTCCGGAGTACCTCTTTTGGCAAGTAAAATAGAATGAAAGCCAAAAACTTCAGCACTTCTGATAATGGCACCTAAATTATGCGGGTCTTCAATATTATCAAGCAGTAATAATTTCTCAGTATTCATGATTGAATCATAATTAACATAAGGGTAGTTAGAAACATGAAGAACTACGCCCTGGTGTTTTTTAGTACCGCTTAAATTAATCAGCACACCTTTGTCAACATAGTTAATTTTTACATCTTTTTTTACTAAAAGAGATTCAAGTTTAGCCATTCTGGGGCTTTTGGTTTTAAAAATAAAGGCTTCACGAACTTCTCTTGAAGAAGCTGACAAAATTTCAAACGAGGGATTTATTCCATAAATATATTGCATAGTATTTCTTGTTTAGTATTAATAAAATTTGAATTAATTATTTATCTATCATAAAATAAAGCATAGTGTTTAGTTATACAATGCGATAATAAATATTCAAAATTATATAATCAATCACAAATTTCTATTTTTTTAATAAATGCTTTTGACGGAGTAGTACTGCTTGTCTCTACCTCCAGTGCTATGCCTGAAATAAATGGTACATCTAGTTTTTTGCCAAAAGACTCTTTAAATCCCTTCTCCAGGTTATACTCAGATGTAATTGTTTCACCTAATTTAGGATTGGCCAAGCATATAAAACGTCCTCCCTGTGTAAAATGACGACCTATAAAGGGAGTATTAAGTTTTTCCTCTTTTCCAATAAACAAGCCAATAAAATAAGGACTGTTAGGAATAAAAATGCTGTCACTGCTTAACTTTTTATCTCCAAAATACACATAGACCATAATAGCTTCGTTGTTTATATGTTTCTCGTAATTGGCACCCACTGGAAATTTATTTACTCCCCACTCTATCTTAATAGTCTTAGCATTATTCAAATGAAGGCTTCTATTTATAATAAGAGCGAAAAGTTGAGTTTTCGCATCCAATACTAAAGCTTTATTTTTAAATAACAAGCCCAGTTCACTTGGATATTTGGCATCTGCTTCAAAGTTATATTTTTGAGATGTCAACCATTTTCTGGCATCTTGAGTAGAAGGTTGAGAAAAATTTATCGAGTATAATACTTTTGCATACGATGGAAAATAAACAAAAAATGATAGTGCTGAAATCAATAATAACAGACAGACTTTATTTCTAGTTAAATGCATTTTTATAATGCTCCAAAATATTAATATTAGTTATATATAATTCTAACAGTATGTTCGTAAAGAGCATCTTAATATCATAAAAATCTAAGAAGATTATAAAATTGAATATATAATAATCTTCTTAAAATATCAGAGAAATAAACTGCGTAATTAAGCTGTAGTGCTAGCTTTTTTACCATAATCTCCAAGTTTGTTTCTAACAAAAAATACAACAATACCTGCAGGTATTATCAAAATTAGTATAAAAAGGAATAAGTTCTGATACCCAAGTACATGCTGCAGCCATCCTGAAATCATTACAGGCACCATAACAGCAATCTGTTTTATTCCTGAAAAGAAAGCATAGTGTGCAGTTTTATATTTACTGTTCCTTACCATATAAAAAAGGAACATTGTAAAAGCACAAAGGCCAAAACTAAAGCTCAATTGTTCTACAAAAATACATGAAGCTATTATTACATGATTATATATATGATAATAAGCTAACATATAATAGAGTAAATGTGGAATATTCTCCAGAAGGAGCATTGTCCATATCCAATATTTAAACCCTTTTCTATATATGACATAACCACCAAGTATACTGCCTAATACAATAGCTATAGGTGCCAGTGTTCCATATGCAACCCCTGTAAATTGATCACTCAATCCTAGTCCTCCTTTTGAAATTGGACTAAGGAAAAATAATGGAAGTATTATAGTAACGATAGATTCGCCAACCCTATAGAAAAATAGGAAAAGAATTGCCAGCCATAGATCTTTCATTCTTATAAAATCAAGATAGACTATCAAGAATTCCTTTGCCATATCTTTAATAGTTGATTTTTTTTCTCTTTTAGTTTCTTTTGGAAGAATAAATTTATGATAGAATCCAAAACAACAGCATATTATTGCTACAGCCAGCATGGAGAAAAACCAGGCACTATGATAACTTCCTAAATGGTCAAACAATATTCCTGCCAGTATAACAATTCCTCCGGTAGCAATAATTTTACCAATATTATATCCAGCCCCCTGTATACCGACAAAAAATGCCTGTTTTGACGGAGCAAGGTGCTTAATATAAAATCCGTCACAAGCAATATCATGACTGGATGCCATAAAAGCAATAACCCATGAAAGAGAAATACAGATAATAAAAAAATTAGTAAACTTAAGAGAGATTGCCATTGCGACAAAACCTCCAGCTATGGAAATTTCCATGACATACAGCCACCAGCGTTTTGTTCTGAAAATATCAATAAAAGGTGCCCATAAAGGTTTGATTACCCATGGAAAAACAAGTGCACCTGTGTAAAACGTAATTAATATATTGGAATAACCGAAATTCTTAAGCATAATAGCCAGAACTATCATTATCATAGAGTCAGGCAACCCCTCCATTATATATGTGGAAGGCACCCATGCCCATGGTGATTTAGCCTTTTCTTTTGGAGCTCCCCCTACAGTTTTTTCTGTAATTATATTGTTCATATCCCCTCTCGAATCAATTAAAATTATTTATTCAAAATCGTCCTCAACAAAACAGGTTCTACATTTTGTCCCTAAAAGCGCATCCCATATTGTTAAATATAGATAAAAAGATAAAACATAATGCTATTATTTATACATACAAATATTATTAATTGATTAAAAGAACAAAAAGAAAGAACCGTTATCTATATTCTTATAAAATATCTGAAATAATATAGAAACTTCAGTTTTTATAATTAATTAATAAACTATTTTTATATTAATATAATGATTTTTCCCATTAATAAAAATTTCTAATTTTCAGGTTTAAATATGAGTCAAACTGAATTCGTTCACCTGCATGTACATACTGATTACAGCCTCCTTGACGGTGCATGTTCCATTTATCAGAAAGAAAAAGAGAAGGATGATCTTGTAAAGCTGGCTCATCAATACAATATGCCTGCAATAGCTATGACAGATCACGGTGTAATGGGTGGGGCAATTGATTTTTATCAGACTCTCAACAGCAATGCGCTTAAACCAATAATAGGGTGTGAAGTATATGTTTCTCCAACTACATACGATGACAGAGATCAGAATGTTCCTAATATCAGAGGTTTTCACCTCATTCTCCTGGCAAAGAATTTTGAGGGATACAGAAATCTTTGTAAATTAGACTCAATAGCTAATTTATCAGGGATGTATTATAAACCCAGAATCGATAAAAAACTTCTATCTGAATATTCAAATGGTTTAATTGGATTATCTGCATGTCTTCAGGGAGAAATACCAAATAATTTATTAAAGGGAAAAGTAAAACAGGCTAAAGAGATTCTGCAGGAGTATGTAGGATTTTTTGACAAAGGTGATTTCTATTTGGAACTGATGGACCATGGACTAGAAGAACAGAAAATAGTCAACCGTGAGCTGCTTTCACTTTCAAAAGAATTCAATCTGCCGACAGTTGCTACAAATGATGCTCATTATCTGAAACGTGAACACGCTAAATCACATGAACTTCTTCTCTGTATTCAGACAAATGCCACAATTAATGATGAAAAAAGATTTAAATTCTCCAATGATGAATTTTACTTCAAAAGCGGAGATGAAATGCTGGAAATATTCAAAGAGACACCCGACGCAATAAGCAATACATTGGAAGTGGCAGAAAAGTGTAATGTAAAAATACCGTTTGTACCTGAAGTAAACCATTATCCTGTTTATGAAATTAAAGAAGATATAACAGAGAAGGAATATCTGAGAAATATCTGTCTTGACAATATGAAAGAGAGATATGGATTTGATCCCAGAAAAATAGAATCTCCAGATGATAGCCAGAAGGAGATACTTGAAAGAATGGAGTATGAATTAAATGTCATTGATAACTCGAAATACTGCAGTTACTTTCTGGTGGTTTGGGATTTTTTAAAATATGCATATGAAACAAAAGTACCTGTAGGACCCGGCAGAGGAAGCGGCGCCGGAAGTATAGTCGCCTATCTGACGCATATTACAGACATCGACCCACTGAAATATCAGCTACTTTTTGAAAGATTCCTAAACCCTGAACGTGTAAGTCCTCCTGATTTTGATATAGATTTCTGCGAGCGCAGAAGAATTGAAGTCATAGAATATGTCAGGCAAAAATACGGGGATGCAAGTGTTGCGCAAATAGGAACCTACGGAACACTGAAAGCTAAAGCTGTAATTAAAGATGTAGGCAGGGCTTTAGGCTATACTTTTGACCAGAGAAACATGATTACAAAACTAATGCCAAATGACCCGAAGTTAACACTGCTTAGTTCCAAAAAAGACAATGAATTGAAGAAGTTGCTTGAGGAACAGCAATGGGTGAATGAAATATTCGAATACTCTATACCACTTGAAGGCCTGAACAGAAATATGAGCATCCATGCAGCGGGTGTTATAATCGGAGATCAGCCTTTAAGTAATTTAGTTCCCCTGGCCAGAGGGTCAAATAAAGAAGTTATTACTCAGTTTCCAGCTATTCCATGCGAGACTTTAGGACTGTTAAAAATGGATTTTCTGGGTTTGAGGACTCTCACTATCATTCAGGATGCTGTTGATATAATCGAAGAAATTAGAGGAACACATATTGATATAAGTAAAATTTCTCTTGAAGATGAAAATGCATTCAAATTGTTGAACAGAGGCGATACCATTGCAGTTTTCCAACTTGAATCCGGAGGGATGCGAGAACTTTGCAAGAAATTCGGGGTAGACAGAATTGAAGATATTATTGCCTTAATAGCATTGTACCGCCCTGGACCTATGCAGTTTATAGGAGATTTTATCAACAGAAAATCAGGCAAGGTAACTGTAGAATATGACCATCCAAAAATGGAGCCTGTACTTAATGAAACTTACGGTATCATGCTTTATCAGGAACAGATAATGCAGGTTGTACAAGTCTTAGCAGGATTTTCACTAGGTGGTGCTGATATCTTAAGAAGGGCTATTGGAAAGAAAAAAGCAGATGTTCTTGCTGCTCAAAAGAAAAAATTTGCAGAAGGATGTGCAAAGCACAACAATATCGATGAAGATAAAGCCAATAAAATTTGGGATAAAATAGAGATGTTTGCCGGTTACGGATTTAATAAATCACACAGTGCCGCTTATGCCTTCCTAGCTTACCGTACAGCTTATCTGAAGGCAAACTATCCTGTGGAATTTATGACTGCAGTTCTTACGAGTGAAATAAAAAATGCAGAAAAACTATCTTTCGTCATTAAAGAATGTAAAGAAATGCAGATAAATATACTGGCACCAGATGTTAATATAAGTAACCTGAATTTTACTGCTGATAAAGAAAATATTAGATTTGGACTGGCTGCCATAAAAGGTGTTGGAGAAGCAGCATCTAAAGTAATAATAGAATCAAGAGAAAAAGACGGTAAATTCAAAAACTTGATGGACCTGGCAGAACGTGTAGGAAATTCTTTAACATCAAGAGTTGTGGAAAGTTTGATAAGAACTGGAGCTTTTGACTCTTTTGGCTATCATAGATCACAGTTACTGGAAATAATACCTGATGTAATTATTATTGCTCAGCAATTTGCTAAAGACAAAGAAGCCGGACAGGGACACTTATTTGACTTTTTTGGAACAGAGGATGAAGTCGATGCAGTAAAAGAAAATATTAATGTACCTGATATACCTGAACTGCATGAGCAGGAAATACTGCAGGCGGAAAAGGAACTGCTGGGATTTTATGTCAGCGGGCATCCGCTTGGTGAGTTTGCAGAAGAAATGAAACTTTATTCCAGCCACTCAATTGTTGATCTCACTTCTACTCCAATTAATAATATTGGTGTTCGTTTGGGAGGAATTATAACTGATCTTCAAATTAAAATAATAAAAAGAAACGGTAATAAATTCTGTATTCTGAATTTGGAAGATCTTACAGGCAATATAGAGTGTGTAGCATTTAGCCAGACTTATGAAGAATATAAGGATTTACTTGAGGAGAACAAACCGGTTTTTATTGAAGGAATACTTAATTCAAGAGAAGAAGGTGATCCTAAAAAAATTACTATAGAAAAAATAGTGCCTCTGGAGTATTCATCAGAACAGTTTACTGAAGAAATGCATATCCATATTCATGAAGCCAGTACTAGAGATGATACACTTGAAAAATTAAAATATATTCTAAAGGACTCATCCGGCAGTACATCTACTGTCATTTGTGTAACCTGTTCCGGAGGAGAGAAAGCCTTTATTGAAACAGGAGATGAATTCAACATCTGCACTACTAAGCCTTTAATGAGAAAAATAAAAAGTATGCTGGGAGAGGATTCTATCCGTCTGAAAGCGGGTAAAAACCTACCTGTACCTAAGGTTCAATCCTGGAAGAAAAAGGAAGTTGCAGTTTAGATATTGAGATTTTATTCTGTTCGGATTTTTTAACCGGCGCATATTTAAAAAACACGATAAATTATGCGATGAACCGAATTTAATCTCGTTTTATGTGCAGTAACTTCATCAGAGGGTTTATTGTAGTTCCCTGAACTATTAGTGTAAAAAGCACTACACCAAGTGTTAGTTCCACTATGAGCTGCTGGTTCTCAAAATGTCTTGACAAGCTTAGGGCAAGTGC
The DNA here is from genome assembly GCA_036011305.1 of Victivallales bacterium. Taxonomy (GTDB): domain Bacteria; phylum Verrucomicrobiota; class Lentisphaeria; order Victivallales; family GWF2-38-69; genus DASCNA01. The sequence continues at coordinate 31,216 of DASCNA010000053.1, read as the reverse complement.
CAGGGGAACTGCTCCCCTTAATCCACCCCAAAAAATAATAGCTTTATATGAATTATTAATTTTTTCATTTTTAAAAGGCAGAATCCTGGGAATAAAATATACCACTAGTAATCTTGCCAGGCTTGCTGCAATAATAGCTATAATTATGTACATAATTATGCTTCTGCTATGACCGATAAGACCTATTATATGAAGTTCAGCCACGCCCAGCAGCAGGAATATAAAACTATTGCAAACAAAGGATGCATACTCCCAAAAATTATGCAACTGGTTTTTAGTTTGATCCGTAAAATTATTTAATACGTGCCAGCTCAGCATAATACCGGCAGCCAGCACCGCCATAACTCCTGATACTTCAAAGTAATATTCAGCAACTATAAATGACGTATACGCCAAAACAGTAGATAGAGCCAGATTAATTATAGAATCATTTTTTGAAAGTTTTATAATCAGCACTATAATGTAGCCCATTATAATTCCAGTCAATATCCCCCCAAAAAAGACAATCAGAAACTCTACTATACCATGAAGTACATTTTCTAAGTTGAACTTCAAATGGCTTACTATGCTGATTACAATTATGTTGAATAATACGATTGCTGTAGCATCATTGAATAAACTTTCCCCGTCTACAAGAATACAGAGTCGCTTAGGTGCTCCGATTTCCTTAAATAAGGCAACAACTGCTACTGGATCGGTTGCTGATATTAAGGCACCGAACAAAACAGCAGTGCCAATCTGCAGAGGAGTGAACTGAAAAACTACAAATCCTACAATTACTGTAGATATAACAAAGCCTATAATGGAGAGATTCAATATCGGCATTAAGTTTTTGAACAGCATTTTAGCATCTATGGTAGTTGCAGCTTCAAATATTAATGTTGGCAAAAGAACATATAATATTACATCATGAGACAACCGTATATCACGGACAGCATCAAGAGCTTCAATATCTTTTACGATATAAGCAATAATGACACCTATAATCACAAGTCCTATGGTGTACGGAATCTTAATTCGTTTTAAACCCAAAGCAGATATTGTCGCAATAAAAAACAAAGCTATTACGGCCAAAATATGTGGTGCCAATGAACTAGAAATCATATTATTCTCTTGTATTAATTATCGTAAAGTGTATTACCCATAAACCATTTTTTATAAATTTTATAAAAAATTCTTTTCTGTCTTAAATATTTAAATGCTTTTTCCCATTCAGCAGTGACACGTTTATCTGTCCCTTTTGAAATTGCAATATAAAGACCGCCTTTCCCTGCTTCGTAAACAGGCAGAATATCACTTAATGAATATCCTGATTTTTTAATAAGTATTTCTGCTCTAAAATCTGTAAACACGACCAAATCCACCTCACCGTTCATCAAAGCTTTTATATTATCTTTTGGTGTTTCATATGTTACAAGGTTCTTAAACCCTTCCCTGCGCATGATTTCATCAGAATAAAATCCTCTGTTTGTACCAATTTTGTATTTTTTTGCTTCATTTAAACTGTTAATAATCAAGTCTCTTCCACTTCTTTCATAAAAATAAACAGTAAAATCTATTAATGGAGGTTCTATCCAGTAAAATCGCTTTTCTCTGATCGAAGTTTTTACTATAGGAAAAATTACAATATTAGGAGTGGTAAGCGCAGTTTCATACGATTTATCCCAGGGCTGAATAATTATATCAGTATTTATTTTTAAAGTTTTAGCAATTGAGTCAACAACTTCTGCAAACATACCTTCGATTTTGCCGTCTTTTAAAAATACTAACGGAGGATATGATTCAGAAAGCATTTGAAGGTGTGTCTGTTTAGTAACTTCTCCTTCCGGTTTCTCTGTACAGCCTGCCAACAATACAATCAAAAAAACTGCTGTAAAAAACTTGCTTATTCTCATTATAAAAGTTCCATAAAAAATATAGATTATAACTAAATTATAGCGTAATATGATTTCAGTGCTTACTTTTTTTATCTATAATCAAAAATGATGATATTACTGGTCTCAATAATATCAGCAGCATATTTTAGCTATGGTTTTATATAAGCTGTCTTTTGGCAAAGTTATAAAAAATACCTTTTTGAAGCATGAGTTCATCATAATTACCTACTTCAGCAAAGCGACCATCCTTTAAAACAAATATCCTATCTGCACTTTTTATTGTTGAAAGCCTATGAGCAATAACTAATCTTGTAACTTTCATGTTATTAAGATTATCAGTAATAATCTGCTGGGTTTTATTATCAAGAGCACTTGTGGCTTCATCCAGAAGTATAATGTCAGGTTTTTTAATAAGAGCCCTGGCAATAATAATACGCTGTATCTGACCGCCTGAAAAAGTCCCTCCACTCTCTGAAATAAGAGTTTCCATCTGCATTGGAAAACCTTCTATATCTTCATATAAGCCGGCAACATATGCAGCTTTCCAGGCATCATCTTTTGAGTATTGCCCACCACCTGTAATATTTTCATAAATGGAACCAGACATAATTTTAGCATTTTGGTTAACCACCCCTATAGAACGCCTTAACTCACGAATATTAAGATCTGCAATATTGTATCCGTCAAAAAAAACTGATCCCTGTTCTGGTTTTTCAATTCCAAGAATAATTCTAGTAAGAGTTGATTTCCCAGAACCTGATTCTCCTACAATAGCAATAAATTCACCAGGCTCAATTTTCATATTTAATTCTTGAAATATAAATGGATTATCTTCAGAGTACCTGAATGAAATGTTGTGCATTTCAATATTTCCAGACAGTTTGGTGTGAAGTATTGAATCATTAGTAACTTCAGGAGCAGTTTCTAAAATAGGTTTGAGTCGGTTATAGACTGGTTTTAATGATATAAATGTGCCTATAATATTTACTAAACTTCCGAGAGCACCTGAAAACTGACCAAATGCCGCCATAAAAGCAAGAAAATCTGGAACACCTATAGGGTTTTTACCTTGTATTTGCTCTCCAACCACAGAGTAAATGATGATCGTAGTGAGTATACTGAAACTACCTGAAATGATTCCTATTTTTATATTGAATTTTGAACTCTCATAAGAATTGGATGCAAGACTGGAGTACTTGCCACCCCATTTAGCAAGCCCTAAAGCTTCCCTATCCATTATCTTTAGTTTAGCCAAACCATTAAAAATTTGGAAAGCAAGGCCGTTCACTACACCACCAAGTTCCGTTTCCTTTTTAATATATTTATACTGTAAAACACTAAACAGCAATGCAAGCAATGAAGATATTACTGCAATAACTACACCTATAAGTGCAAGATCAGGAGAATAATAAAGCATCATTATAAGGCTGACCACAATAAAAATGCCTCCAAGAAATGCGCTGACGTTTGCGCTGATTAACGCATTTTGTATGCTGCTTACTCCAAATGCTCTGTCAGTAAGGTCTCCAGAGCTGTATTTTTTAAAAAAATTAATTGGCATTTTAAAAAGCCTGTCCACTATTGCTCCCTGCAGGAATGTTCCTGCTCTTGTATCAATTCTTGTCATGCAAAGACTTGATACAGACTCAAAAAACATGGCTCCGATAGATGCAAAGACCAATACTATCAGTATATTCATGGTAAGAGTTATATCTGAGTAATATATCCCTTCAGAAATAATTATATTTGTAGCTATAGGAAAAAGAGTACCAAGGACAGCCAGTATTGTGCCGGTAAGAAGCATTATAAATAGATTATATTTATTGCCAAGTAAAGCAAGTGTCATAAAATCCTTAAGACCCACTTTTTCCTCATTTAAGACAGTATGCATAGTAAAAGCATAAGAGTGTATTCTATCTGCATTTGCTTTTGTGACTTTTTCTTTTTTATGTTCGCCTATGTTTATAAAATAGTATTTCCCTCTTTTTAAAATAACTCCCATTGGTTCAGAGCTATCTTTATCTATGCAGATAAAAGGCAGGCCGGGGTTTTTCCACCAACCATCAGGAAGCTTCACCTGCCTGACAAAAAAATTGTTTTCATTTCCTATATGTATAATAAAGTCAGCAATAGAATCAAAGCTGTCAAAATTTCTTTTAGTCTGTTTAATTTTTAGACTAAACTGTTTGCCGACTGCAGAGATAGTATCAAACAGGCTGGAAGAATGATCAGAAGAAAACTTCAATTTAAATATATCATCATCTTCCATTATAGAGTCTGCCTGAGATTTGCAGTTTGCCATATCAGCAATCTTATTTTCCATATGCTGATTAAATCTTATCTGTTCTTCTTCCATAAAGTGAATATATAGAGAATCAAGCTTGCTGTAAAATCTACTGATGATATCTTTGATTATTGTAAAACCGTATTCCTCAAGAACGGAATAAGTTTCATATATCTCCACAGCTCCTTCGGCTGTTGTTGTGTAATATAGTTCTTTACAAATAGGCAAAACCTCAATGCTGTCTTTAAAAAGAAAAGTTTTATCTGCCTCAGACTGTTTAATAATCTCTGAATTCATTATCCAGCCAAAGCTATAACTTGATATAGTGCTTTCCGCTTCAAAAGCATAATCATAGTTTGACACATATTTAACATTATTAGTAGCTGACTCTTTATTAACAACAGAAAATATTGCTCTAAGCCAATTATTTAATGATTCCTGAATCTGGTGGTAAAATTCTGAATTACTCTGATATTTAGCAGAAGATAATTCCGCTTCCTGATTGATGCGTCCTATTATTTCGAATAAATATTCCTGTTTATCATTCTTACTTTTATTGCCAGTCTCCGCATTATTCGAAAGATTAAAACAAAAAATTTTATCTCCCTGTTTAAAACGGACTAAAGCTATCTGTTTATTGGCAATTATATTTTTATTTAAGCAAACAAGAAAAACGTCCACATAACCTTTTTCAACAGTTAAAATCTCATCACTTCTGTCGAAATATATTGAGTCGCCAGATTTTAATTTTTTTAAATTTTCAGACATTTATTATCTACCTACTCACTTTTAATAAGTTCGTAATAATATCCCTTCATTGATGTTAAAAGTTCGTGATTTCCGCGTTCTACAATATTCCCTTTGTCTAAAACTATAATCTCGTTGCAATCTCTAACAGCACTAAGTCTATGAGCAATTACTACTAATGAACATCCATAGGACCAGATTCGTTCATATATATATTTTTCATAAATTGGATCAAGAGCTGAAGTAGCTTCATCAAGTATCAGAATACTGGGGTTATTTATCAGAGATCTTGCAATTTCCATACGCTGGAGTTGACCTCCGCTGAAATTTCCTCCTCCTTCATAAATTTCTCCCTCAAATGCATCTTTTCTTGAAACAATTTCCTCATAAATACCTGCATTTATTGTAACTTTTTTGAGTAGGTCATGTGATATGCTGTCATCCCATAATGTGAGATTTCCCTTTATGCTATCTTTAAAGAAAAAGGGCGATTGATCTACCATAGAGAGTGAATTTGCCAAAAGTTCAGCTTTGATCTGTTCTATTGGCATATCATCAAGCAAAACAGAACCTTTCCAGGGGAAAAACAGACCTGAAATCAGTTTTGCTACTGTACTCTTTCCACTGCCGGAAGTACCTACAAGGGCAACTCTGTCACCGGGGTTCATTGTTAGGTTAAAATCATTAATAAGCGGCGGCTTTAATCTATTGTACCCGAACGTAACATTTTTTAACTCAATTTTACCTGATAACTTGTAAATGCTTTTGCTTTTCAATTTTGGAGCAGTCAGTGAATTCGCATTCTGAGAGGCTTCGTTTACTCCCTCTGATTTATTACCAGGAATCTTTTCAACATGTTTATAATCTACAGGATAATCCAGCACATCATCTATTCTCTTAAGTTCAACAGCTATCTGCTGTAGTTCCCCTCCAAACCCGATTAATCCGTTTATTGGACCGTTAAACTGAGAGGCAAGCAACTGAAAACCTATTAACCCGCCTAAAGACAGCTCTCCTTCAATAATAAGATATGCACCGAACCCTAAAAGACATGCACCTGATAATGACCCACAGAAACTTAAAAAATTGTCTGTGATTAAGTTTAATATTGTCTGCTGCTGGCCTGCATTAGTTGCTTTAGCTTGAAGAGAAGACCACTTATTGAAGAAATCACCTTCATTTCCGGAACATTTTAATGATTCAATATTTGATATACCATTCATAGTAATGCCAACTATCTTTGAACCGGCCATCATAGTTCTCATACTGGCATCTCTTTTACTTCTTTTGGTAATAAAAAATAGTAAAACATTGACTACAGTAAAACCAAGAATTAATATAGTAAGTTTCACATTATACAGAAGCATAACACCTAAATATACCAGTACCTGAATTACTTCAAAAATGCTTGTACTTACACCACCTGATATCATTCTTACTATAGAGTAAACAGAACCCATTCTAGTAATAATATCCCCTATCGATCGCTGGCTAAAAAAGTTCATTGGTACTTTAAGCAGGTGCCATATAAATTCATAACATGAATTTATAGAAAGTTTCATACTGAAATTCATTAGAAATGTTTCTAATATCCAACATACTACAATTTTACTTAATAGAACCAATGCCATTATAGTAATAAAACCATTAAGATATGGAATTTCTTTTTTTATCAATATTTCATCAATAAAAATTTTACTCATTCCGGGAAGAACAATTCCAGGTATAATGAGAGTCAAGCTCAAGCATAACGCTAGAATTATATGTCCTTTATAATTTTTAACCCGCTTTAATATATTTTTTAAAACATTATCCTGGTTTTTAGTTTTTACAAAATTATCATTTGGAGTCAATTTTATAAATATTTGTGAAAACTTTTCCTTAAACTCATCTTCATTAACTGTTCTTGGGCCATAAGCAGGATCATTAATATAGAATTTTTTACTATTTCCGCCTTCAAGTACAAGAAAATGATTCCTTTCCCAATATAGAATAAGAGGCATTTCATAGGAAAACAGTTTATCTAGAGAAGTTTCTTTGCTGATTTTGAAACCAGCAGCTTCCATTCCCTGTTTTTTAGCTGCGGCAATAAGGTCGGCAGCATTAGACCCGTCTCTGGAAACACCACACTCATAGCGAAGTTTTTCCAAAGGAATATATCTTCCGTAATATCCTAAAACAATTCCTAATGAAGCAGCTGCACATTCAACAATCTCCATCTGAATCAGAGTAGGAGTTTTCACTTTATTAGATTTAAAAATCGGCTTTGTAAGCTTCTCAATCATAAATTCATTTTCTAAAAACCATATTAATTATCATCAATTAATAATTAACCATTAATTAATATCTATATCCTATAAACTCTCTTATATAAGGTATAACCAGAGTAATAGGTCTGCGTTTTTTTACATCAAAATCCACTACACACAGTGTCCCGTTAGTAAGCTTAAAATCAGGTCCTTTATTCGATGTCCACTTATAACCTGAAATCGTAGATTTATCTCTATCCATTGCAACTTCCACAGCTATCGCAGGGCCATCTTTGCAAAGAATTTTTGCAATTGCCCTATCATTAATCATGGTACTTACGTCTTCCACTGATAGTGGATATTCATATACCTGTTTTACTTTTCCTGTAATAGTTCCATATATTTCTTTTTTTGCAACAGTTGGAGAGATATAAGCATCCATTCCAAGTTTAACTCTCTTACCATCAGCAATAGGAACTAATGTTATACATTCAACTGATTCATTGCTTCCTTCGTTAACTATGGTGGCAAATGTTGTTCCCCTGTCGACAACATCCCCTATATCTTTAAATACTTTAATTACAATTCCGTTTATTGGAGCAAGTATTGTACTTCTTTCAGCTCTTTTCTTTTTCAAAAGTTTCAGCTTATTCTCATTTTCAAGGACTAAAAGCTTTATTCTGTATGTATCCTGTATCCAGTTATAACCATATTTGCTTTGTTCAAAAATGCTATTTGCACGTTTATCTGACAAAGCAGATAAATCTGACTTAAGTTCGTAAAGTTCATTTAAATAATTTCTGAACTGTAGTCTAGAAATAGCTCCTTTATCCCGCAGCTTCTTAGCATCTTTCAAGAAGATATCCATAAATTTTTTATAATCACTAAGACTTTCCTGTTCTATCTCATAAGTTTCCTCTAAACTATCTGAATGTTGTTTTAATAAATCTCTCTGATCTTTAATCTCTTTTAGATAGTTCTTCTGCTGCTCTTTTAAGGCTTTTAGATATACCTCTGTTTCACTTATCTCCCCTTCTTCTGCAATAGAAACTATATTCGCAATAACATCTCCCTTTTTAACTTTATCACCAATCATTACATGCACATCAGTTATATTTCCCTGCATCCTTGATTGGGCAACTGCGATTTGAAATTTTGCTGGCAAAATAAGTCCTGACCCGGTAGTCCTTTGAGTTATATAGCCGAATATGCCCCAGATTAAAAGCCCTGCGAGGATAAGTACAATAGCCAACCACATAAGCCATTGATGCATACTTAGTACGAGCATATGTGTCTGCCTATCCTCGTTAGAAGATACATCAGTATTAAAGCCTGTTTTTTTATTGCTCATAGATGAATAATTTAATAGTTATGTTTAATGATTATATCATTACTCACTTTGAAGTTAATTATAAGGTTAATACAGAATAATTCCAAACACTTCCTATGGGCAAAAGAAAATTTACCTTTTACTAAATATATTAAATCTATAAGTACATGCTTAGAACCAGCATATGCGACAACCTTCCTCAGCTTGAAGAATATATCAGTATTTAGTGCTATAAAAAGAACTTAATTTTCTGTATAGATCGATAATCATCCTGATACAGAAAATTAATCTTATATCCTCATAAACGAGTTTATTTGCAAGCTATCATTTGATGACTGTTTGTTAATTATAGATTATTTAACTATGCGCATATATAATTAATCTATAATTAACAAAACACAAAGATTTATTCTCTGGAGTTATAAATGAAAAAGCTTTTTGCGTTTATAGGTAGTCCTAAAAAAAGTGGAAAATCTAATACATCTATAATCTGTCAGGAATTAATTAATATAGTTCATGACAGATTTAAAGATATCAAAACCGAAATCATAACTGCCGGAGATATAAAGCTGGAATTTTGTTCTGGATGTGGTGAATGTATAAAAACAGGTAGATGTGGTCTTGATAAAAAAGATAATATGCCTTTGCTGAAACAAAAAATATCTGAAGCTGATATTATCATTTGGGGCTCTCCGGTTTATACGTATTCTGTCTCTGGACAGATGAAAACATTTATGGATAGATTATGCTCGAACTACCATAGTATGCCTTTGATAGGTAAATTGGGTGTATCAATTGCTACAACTGGAATTGATGGTTTGGAGCAGGTTCATAATTTAAATGAAGCGCTTTTAGGTGCACTGGGAATACCAGTTATTTCTAAAATAGGATTTACTCAAAACCAGATATTTGAAAAATATTGCACTCGAAAAGAAATACTTGAAAATTCTGCACAGAAAATAGTTAATTATATACAAAATAACAAAGATTTTACCTCTAATGATTTTATTGAAGAAGTTTATAAAATAATGAAAGTTAGAGTCAGCGAAATATTTAAATATATACCTGATAGCAAAGAACCTGATATATTCAAATATGATACATTTTTGGATGCTTATAAAGAATCTATAAAAAGTATTAGTTAGGATTTGATCAGACAATTGCCCCACAATGACATTATCGGTTGTCAGACGAATAATTACTGTCCTCCCTGCTTTGTCGATAAAAATCTTCGATAATACCAGAATCTAATGCCAAAAAGTTATCCTAAATAGATGATGCAGTTTTAATTCTTGCAAACATTTGAGCCATAATACAATAAAAAGCGGACTGATTTTGAAAAAGGTACAGATTTTTAATGATAATGATCCAAAAATACTTTAAAATGATAATATCCGCTAATGAATTTTTTAATCGAAAATTATCTCACGGATTCTGATTACATATTAAATTAATAAAAGGAATGCTTATTCATGAATTATTCTTATAGAAGAAATCTTAAATATTTATATGCAATAATACTGTTTTTTATATGCTGTTTCTATTTCAACTCTTTTGCTTCAGTAATGTCTACTAGACCTAATCCTTTTCCTGATATCTGTTCTCTGAGAAACAAAGATTTTCCTATAATGTTTGTTTCTGATCCTAAAAAAGATGATCAGCTAGAAAAAAACTGTTTAACAATGATCAAAAAAGCATTAACTAATTTTGGATACTCATATTTTATTGTTACTAAATTGAAAGATTCTATTAGGTTTTTTAATTCAAGGAAAGATATCAGTGCTATTGTCATTGACATGAGCATTTTTACAGACAAAGAAGATGTAGACAAAGGACTTGAATCCTTAAAATACATTCACGATAGAAATCCAGCAATTCCAATTTTCCTGATTACTGATGAGGAGAATATAAATATAATCCCTGATGAAGCTTTCAGCCTGATCAATGGATACTTATGGTCAGCAGATGATACCCCGGTCTTTAATGCAGGTGTAATAAAAAGAGCTGCAGACACGTATCTTGATCAGATTCTTCCTCCTATGTTTAAAGCTCTAGTAAAATATGTAAATAATCAGACTTATTCGTGGGCTGTCCCCGGGCATAGCGGCGGATCAGCTTTGCTGAAAAGTCCTGCAGGGTATGCTTTCTTTAAATTTTTCGGTGAGAACATATTCAGAGCAGATATAAATACAAATAGCGGCACTGTGGGTGATGCACTTATGCATACAGGTGCAGTGGGAGAAGCCGAAGAAAAAGCAGCTGAAATATTCGGTGCTAATTATACTTACTATGTTCTTAACGGTACATCAACTACAAACAGAATTATTTTTTCCGGAGTAGTTAGCAAAGATGATATAGTAATACTTGACAGAAACTGCCATAAATCAATTATTCAGGGAACTATTCTTACTGACAGCCGTCCAATATACCTCATGCCCACTAGAAATAATTACGGGTTGATATGTCCTATAAACTTGAATGAGTTTACCCCTGAATTCATTAAAAATAAAATTAACAGTAGTCATTATCTGAAAGATGTATCCAATAAAAAACCAGCACTTGCAGTAATCACTACACCGACTTATGACGGATTGATTTATAATGTTAAATCTCTAAAAAAAGAACTAGCTAGTCAGGTAAGCAATATTTTATTTGATGAAGCGTGGTATGCATACGGCAAGTTTTATCCTCTATACAAAAATCGTTATGCTATGGAAAGTTATAAGGACATGAAAGATGTTCCACCTGTATTCGCAGGGCATTCTGTCCATAAATTGCTTTCTGCATTTTCTCAAGGAGGAATGCTTCATGTTAAAAATGGAAGTAAAGATAAAATAAGTAAGGAGCGATTTGATCAGGCATTTTTAATGCATGCATCGACTTCTCCATTTACTCCGCTCATAGCCTCAATTGACATTTGCAGCAAAATGATGGAAAAACCAAGCGGTTACTATTTGATAAAACAAATAATAGAAGAAAGTATAGCTTTCAGAAAAAAACTGGCAGTGCTGTATCAAACTGAAAAAGATAAAAAAAGCTGGTTCTTCAAACCATGGCAGCCTGAAAAAATTGATGGCAAGCCTTTTTATGAAGTCGACGATGAAACGCTGATTAATTCTACCAAAATCTGGACTCTTGATCCGAAAAACAACTGGCACGGATTTGACAAATATCCTGCCGGATATGCAATGCTTGACCCTTTGAAAGTCTCAATTTTATCTCCTGGGTTAAATTTCGATGGTACAATGGATGAAACAGGTATTCCTATGACCGTAGTAGAAGCATATCTGAAGCAGAATGGAGTCCTAAGCGAGAAAGTAGGGTTTTATGCTGACCTAATTCTTTTTTCTCCGGGAATAACCAGGGGGAAATCAGGAACTATGCTTGCAAAATTAATGGAGTTCAAAAATGCATATGACAGCAACAAGCCTCTTTCTGAAGTTCTGCCCGAATTAACAAAAAAATACCCTAATGTATATAAGAATCTGACAGTAAAAGATCTATGCCACAATATGCATTCGTTCTTCAAAAAAAACAAACTACCTACAATAATGAACACATTATTTAATGTAGCACCTGAACTTGCATTACTCCCTTCAGAAGCATATTCAAAACTAATTAAAGGTGAAACAGAGTTTGTTCCTGTAAGTGAACTGAAAGGACGAATTGTAGCGACAATGGTTGTTCCATATCCGCCTGGCATTCCAATTTTAATGCCGGGAGAAAGGATAACAGAAAAAACTCAGAGCATAGTCGATTTTTTGAAAATGATTGAAGATTTGGATAATTCTTTCCCTTCATTTTCTCTTCATGTACATGGAATAAAAACAGAAGTAGTTGATGGAAAAAATGTATACAAAATTGATTGCGTTAAAGAGAGTAATTCCAAAAAATAATATATTGGCAACTCTAAAGTGGCATTTGAAGGTAGGTACAAAAACAAATCACCTGCCCAAGTAGCACCATGTAGCAAATTCTGTTATATTCGTTAAAATTTCTATAAGAGTTGCCCCACGTAAACAATACGATCAAGTGTTTTTAAGTCATTGGGGTTAATTGTGTGAGCTTCATTAAATGCATCTAATGATTTTTCATATTCTCCCAGGTTCATAAAAGCAATGCCTTTATTATAATGAAAAACCCATTGATTCTTCTCACTCCTAAGATTTTCTGTATTACAATCATTATAATATCTTAGAGAATGATGATACTCGTGTAAAAAAGTAGCAATGTTACCAATCATAAACCTAATCCAGTCTGCTCCAGGGTAATAACCAGGTGTATTTTTGTATATATCCTCTAATATATTTATAACCCTATTGCTATTGTACTGAGATCTGAATTCTTCATTTTTGCTAATAAAATCTTGTAGTTTAAGTAGTATATTATCTCCGATAAGGATTATGTCGCTTCGTACAATATCAAGTGTTGTCAGAAAGACATCAGGATTGAGATTTTCATAATTACTTCCTAACCACTCACGCAAACTGACTGCACTGTGATAGGAAGTGATCTTCATTTTATGAAGTTGATAACGAACATCCGGATATGCTTTAATATCTGCCCCGTGCAACAGAACTAAAGTTTCAAAATTGTTGTAAGGGTTGATGCATGCAGTCTGTATGTTGTAAGAAAAAGCATGAGTTAGATCTGCAAATCGTTGGAATGCATTGAGGTTTACAGGCGCCCAGCTGATTTTTTCCATTACTGGCAGAAATGTTGTACATGATGGGCCTTTCTCTGTCCAGAGAGAACTTATATCCGAGCTGACATGTAGCATCTTACCATTGGAATAATCACGGATAGTTTCAATAATTTCAATGGATTTAAGCGAAAGAGAAATTGTAAGATTTACATATTCCTCTGCGTACTGCTCCAGTATTTTCTCAAGAACAGGGTGATTAAAATGAGGGAAAGAAACCGGAAGATCTTCAAAGCGTGGCACAAGTTTAGGTATATCCTTAACACACCCATCTGAGTAATTATCATTCGGGGTATATAGAGATTCATGCACTTCAAATACCTTATTATTTTTTATATTAAAAACATCATAGGGAATGCAGTCGAAAAAATAGTTGGATATAACTATTATAGGGTTATCAATAGAAGTGGCACCGAAGTTAAAGCCGGAATTTTTAAGCTTCATTGGAAAAATATTTCCCAAATCAATGTGACCAAAATCTACTTCTCCTGCATCTGCATATTCTTTAAAATCCGGTTTAACAGAAATACTGTCAATAAATTTTTGAGAGCCGTCTGTACAAATATAACAAAACTTGATATGTCCAGTCAAACCAACCAATTTGAGAATTGATTTAAAGTATCGGATAAAACGCAGAGCAAAAACTGAAGTACCGCTTCCAGTTTCAAGAATATATACCGGTTCATTAGGAGCAAAATCTCCATTTGCCAAACCATTACGAATAAATGCTAAAGATAATTCAGCAACTGATTCTACATAGTTAAGTGCTGATGTCGGCCCATGTGGAATCTGTAGAAGATCTTCAAAAGTAGATGATTGGTATGCTGAATTACGCAATTCCCAAAGTAAAGATTTACTAAGTGGTACATTTTCCTGAATTTTTGTTATATCTACTCCCATAAACTCCTTTTATGAGATGATTTTTTTTGAAAGTAAAAGAGTTTCTTGTATGACAAAAGAAAAAGTTGCATGCAAATTTACGATTAAGCAATTGAAACGTATAAGTTAGTATATTGTTTCATTTACTGTATAATGCCTTGTAGGACATGATATACAGGATTCAGTCATAATTTAGTTTTTACTTAATCAGTTACGAAAACAAACGTCAATCTTTGGTAACTTCATCTACAGCACCCTGTACAGCACCCCGCTGAGCGCCTTTTGCTGCGCCTTTTGCAGCACCCGATGCTGCACCCTTTGCTGCACCTTTAAATGCACCTATGAATACAGCAATAGCCCCTTTTGCAGCACCCTTTAGACCACCACTCACTGCACCATTAACTGCGCCATTAGCTGCACCACTAGCAGCACCTTCAACAATTCTTCCACCAGCAACTTCACCTAGTTCGGCCTCTGACATTGATTCAACACCATCATCTGTAGGAGCTTTTTTTTTATTTTTACTCATCACTTTACCTCATTTTAAATCTTATCAATCAAATGCATATGTTAAGCTAATTTATAAAAAAGGTTTTATGCCTATTTTAGCTAAAAAATATTGTAGCGTCCACTATTTTAAATTCTTATGCCTAATAACTATTCATATTTTTTCAAAAAACGCATTAAATATACCTGCAAAAGAGTTACGTCCGCTTTATCGTAACCAAATAAGTAAACATACTCCATACCGGTACCTCTTATTTCAATAGGCAGTCTATCTTCCTGTAAATCAATACCAGTCTCTAAATAATCAATAAATTCTTCGTAAAGCCTGAGCAGACCATCTGTATTTGATCCATTAATTTTCTGATGTAATTCCCATAAACCGATTCTAACATAATCAAGAGCATATAATATCCCTATTTTTCCAGAAAGCTTTCTGGCTTCTATAACTTCTTTTCGGGAAAAATGCTCTGTTTCAATTACGAATCTTGGAACCTTACGGTGACATGATATTTTATATTTCTTTTTCTTCTCAAAAAATTCAGAACCTGTTAAGAGTAAAAGAGGAAGTGCTTTTATTGAAGTTGGATTTAATGAAAGGGCAAAATCCATAGTTTTTTTATAACTTTCCGGTGTATCTCCCGGTAAACCGTAAATGAAATCAATATTAATATTTAAGCCAGGACATATTTTCATAAAATCCAAAATTTTCTGTCTGAATATATCAGTATCAATAGGTGGACGGTTTAAAACTTTTCGAACTTCATTGTTCGTTGACTGGAGTCCAAAAGAATAGCAGCAGTATCTATGCATCCTTGACATATGCTTCATAAGATCAAGATCCAGAGAATCCGGATTAATATCGAAAAAGAATAGCATTCTGCCGTTATGATATTTTTCCAGAAGATTCAATAAAGCTATTCCTCTGTTTTTATCCATGAATATATCTGCATCAGCAAAGTAAATATTACTCAAAGACTTCATTTCGTATAACTGTTTTATTTCCGCTTCCATTCGTTCATAAGAAATATAGCGTATTTTTTTTGCACCCCATGCACAATAGCGGCACCCGAAAGGACATCCTCTTGATGTAGGATATGGCATGTATTCGTAATCGTCATAATTATGTTTTTTATCCAGGAAAATTGATGGTATTGTATCTAAGTTTTCTATAAGCCTTCTGTTATGGTTATATTTTATACGCCCGTTTTTTCTGTATGTAATACCATCGATATTATCCATTTTATTGTTTTCATTAAGAAAACATTCTATTAGCTCTTTGAATGTCTCTTCGCCCTCCCCACGAACAATGTAATCTATAGAAGGATTGGCTTTTAATACATTCTTTGAAATTGTGCTTACTTCAGGTCCCCCTAATATTATCTTTAGATTGGGTGCCTGTTCTTTAAGAGGTTTTATAAGCTCAAGTGTTTCATTAAAATTCCATATATAACAGGAAAAACCTACTACTTGCGGAGAAATTGCTAAAATTGCAGACACTATTTTTTTTGTATCAATCTCATGTGATACCTGTTTTAGTTTTATGTCAACTCTGTATTTAATATTTGAGTATTTATAAAAGTATGTTTTAAGGTATTTCAAAGACAGGGCACTACATTTACTGGATAGCGCTCTTACCTGAAGAGTTTTTTGATAAAAATTTATATCACTTTGAATATTTAAAAGCAATACTTTATATTTTGCAGTTCCCATCGCATTCCTTATTAATTGGACTATATACTCTTAAAACACATGTTTTTCTAATATTCTATATTGTTCTTTATTTTTATATTTTAAATATAAAAGTTAAAGGTTATTTAAAGTTCGCGTTATATTAGCAATCTGTTTCACTGTTTTAGAGTCATCTGGTTTTAATGTAAGTGCTTTATTAAATGCTTTTAATGCCTTTTTATTATTTTCTAAATTATTCAGAGCTATACCTTTATTATAATGAAAAACCCACTGATTCTTCTCAGATATAAGATTCTCAGGATTACAATCACTATAATATCTCAAAGAGGTATTATAGTCTTGTAAAATGGTTGCAATGTTTCCAAGAATAAAGCGAATCCAGTCAGCATCGGGGAAATAATCCGGAGTGTTAATGAATATATCATCTAAAATTTTTAAGGTTCGGTTACTGTTGTGCGAAGTTTTGAATTCTTCATTTTTGCTCACAGAATTTTGCAGTTGAAGCAATACATTTTCCTGGACGAGACTAATGTCATTTTTTTTAACTTCAAGCGCTGTCAGAAAAGTATCAGGGTCATTATTTTTATAATTAAAATTGAACCATTCAGTCGATTTATCCAAATTAACGCTATAGATGGTTTCTTTAAGCTGTAAACATTTAACAAAACCCGCCATGATCTCATCCCGTGACAGATTTTTGGTCGAAATAATAGAATTTACAAAATTATATTTGCTCCAATCAAAAGTGTGAATGCTAATACCATACTCTGCAGCTCTTTCAAAGTATTCCGTTCCAGGAAAAGGTACAAGTAAAGTAAAATAAACCTGTACACCATATGATGCCAATAATTTTGTAAACTCATATTTCTTTTGAAATTTTTCTAATGTATCGTCTGGTAACCCAAATATAATTACTCCATTCATGGAGATTTTGAACTCCTGTGCCCATTTGGCGACCTGAACGATCTGTTCAGTTGTAATTCCTTTGCCAATATTCCTTAAAGTATCGTTATCTCCACTCTCAATTCCAATTTGAATATGTACACATCCGGCATCAATCATTGTTTCCATAGTCTTTTTAGTCAGGCGATCCACACGACCCTCACATGACCAGGTAAAATTGCCCAGTTGTTTCAATTTTTTACAAAAATATAATATCTTTTCCTGATCCTGCACGAACAACTCATCAGTTATCCAGAAATCTCTTGTGTTGTATTTGGCTGCAAAATATTCAATCTCTATTAGAATGTGTTCAGTACTTCTTGCTCTCACAGGTATGTGCTTTTTAACAGATGACGCCACACAAAACTTACAGTTAGCTGGACAACCGCGTGTCCCGCTTATAGCAAAGCTATTAATTCCATTAACTTTATAACGTTGAAGTTTAAAATATCTGTCTAAATTAAAAATTTCTAAATTGGGAATAGGAAGTGTATCCAAATCTTTTATATATTCACCTCTAATATATTGGTGAGATTCCTTTGTTATAACACCGTGTATGCTGTTGATATCACGATTATTTTCCAGTGCCTCTACAAGTTTAAGCATTGGAAGTTCCCCTTCGAATGGAATAATCGCATCAGGTTTCAAGCCATCTAAAGAATTTTCAATTTGAAAGCTGACATGTGCTCCTCCAAGGACAATAAAACTTTTTGGAGATAACTCTCTGCACTTATTGATTATCCGTTTTGCTTCGTTGTACATTAAAGTTGGAAAACCAATAGCAACTACGTCGGGCTTCTCCTGAAATTTATCATACAACTCCTGATTTGAATCGATCATGTACAGATCTATTCCGTCTACTTCATGTCCGGCACCTTGTAAATAAGTCCCAATATAGCAAAGGCCTAGTGGAGGATTAATAAATTTCTCAAAACGATAGAATTCCTCACGATACTCTGAACCTTTTCCTGCATGAACTAATAATACCTTCATTTAATACTCCAAATATTTAAATCCTTAAAACATGGATTAAAAATTTTATTCATATTATTTATATCTAATTAGTACCTAATTTGGGAGATACAACTTTTTTTATTTTATTTAATATTCAATCCTTCTAGTTAAATATAGAGATATAAAATAAACCGACAAAGGCCACACACATATTAATTCTGTTTTTAAAAGACAATAATTACACATAACAACAGTAATAAGAAATTATAGGACATGAAATCTTATTCACGTTATATAGTCAATAGATTGAAGCATAGCAGCAATACTTAATGCAATTCCAATAATTTGAACGATACTCCAGCCTATAAATTGATAAGAGTATTATTCGCAACTTTCATGTTTCTGACTCTAATTAAATTATAACAGAAATAATAAATAGTGCATACCTGCAAGGTGAAAAAAATACAGATAGGCAACATTCCTATAAAAAAGCTCAACACACTTTTCGATGTTACTTTGCACGGAAGCAATAAAGAAATTTCATTTGTTATATTATTTTACTCATTATACCTGGGAGTTACAAATACAATATTTAAACCCAGATAAAGTATTAGAATCCTGTATCCTTTAACAATCATTTTCCCTTCGAACAAGATCATATACCAAGTCGTAGGCAAAAGTCAGCTCTTCAATAGAACAGTGATCCTGTACGAAGTGGCTGGTGCAGAGGAGTAGTCCACGTTTACGGAAGATCTTGATGATATGTTCTATCTCGGACTTGAGTCGGTCGTAGTTGCCAAAGCCTATCGTCGTCTGGACATCAAGACCGCCCATGATAGTAAATTTGTCAGCATACTTTGCGAAGTAGAGATCATAGTTCATACCAGCTGACACTTGGTAGGGATGTAGCACATTGTAACCAAGTTCAACAATCCCGTCCAGCACCTGGGTAATGTTACCGTCGGAGTGCAGACTCAAATAGCCGTTGCGTTCGCGCACCGCATCGCAGGTGATCTTGTGATAGGGATAGATCATTTTGCTCCACATTTTGGGACTGAACATCAGTCCGGTCTGTGCTCCCCAGTCATCAGAGACGTGGATCATATCGATGCCAATATCCAGGCAATTCATTGCAAATTGACGATTCCATTCTGCCTGTCGTTTATAGACTTCATGAAGCTCTTTCTCATATAGCGCTAAGTACATCAGGTGGTTTTCGATGCCAAATGAGTCGTTGATGTACTCAAAGATGCCGGGAGTCTGGACATACACAAAGCGATTGCGCTGTATTTTGTGGTATTCTATGGCAGTGCGTAGAGAGTCGTAAGTGCTTTCTTCATTAGGATCATTCATGGGGACATCGAGCAAATCAGTTGGCTCTATAGTGCCGGCGTTCGCTTCCCGTACCAGTGTTAGGTTTTTATCCTGATACGCTGCCGGTCCACCGAAAACATGTGCAAAATCAAAGTCGTATTTGTTTTCAAAATCCGCCACCGAGCCGAAGGCAGCAGTGATTTGCTCCTCAAGGTTGGCCTGTACCCATCCATAAATCGGAATTCGGTCCGGCTGCTGTCCATTGATGACCGCAACAACTCTTTCTCGTGATGTCATAATGTTCTCCAAAGTTAATTCTATTGAATTCTATATTTTCCCCATTTGTATTGTGCCTTTAAGTTATGGTAAAACTTATGTAATTTCAAGTTTATCACAGGAATATTTTATATGATCAATTTTATATATAATGCCTGTTTAGAAACAATTTAAGTATTTAATAGTTAAATTGTTATGTATTCCTAAAACTTTGAATATGCAATAGATAAAATGATTACGTTTCTGTATAGGCTTTTTAGCGACTAAATTTTATCTTTTTATTTCAGTTTATTTTTTCATATCATCTCCATGTAAATATTTCAAGTAAAAGTACTTTGCTGTATTTCGATACACTGTTATTTGATGTATCTTCAATTGGGATATTGTCTGTAACCAATTTTTCAAAATTTAACTTCTCAAGATAATGAGAAATGATTGAAGCTATACCACCCCAGGATGTTAAATTTTTAGATGTAAATTCTACTGCTATTGAAATATTTTTACTCTTGGATTTATTGTTATTACGTTGCATAATTTAATCTATACAACTAAAACAAATTAATATACTTATGCAACTTTAATTTTTACTTTTTTTTATCCAACTGCATTATTTGGATTAAAACATATAACCTAATAATTCCACTCACGTGTGGTTAGATATTCTAAATAGTAGAATATAACCGAACAGTAAATCTTAATATATGTCAGGAAATTTATGAAAAATAAGATATTGACGGATAACAAATCTAAAGAAATACAAAGAATAGATCGTGCATGGATATTTACTTTCTTTGGTACAGCAATAGGTGCCGGTATTCTTTTTCTGCCAGTACAGGCCGGATTATCAGGTATTATTGTTGTAGTGGTCTGTATGATTATGGCTTTTACCATAACATATTTTGCACAGAAATATTATAGTTTGATTCTGGTTAAAACTAAAAATGCTCATAGCTATAATGGAGCAATCACTGAATACTGGGGGCAAACAGCTTCAACAATAATCTCAATACTCTTTTCTATTCAGCTTATTGGAAGTCTATTGATTTATTCTACAGGTCTGAATACAGATATTGGAGAATTTATGTATGTTTATAAAATCTTTCCGTCCAACGTCAGCGGTCATCCTTTATGCAGTTTTATTATCTTGGCAGTATTTACCGTTTTAATGATTCTCTCTGAAAAGCTTCTAATAAAATTTCTGGGTAAGATAACCTACGTTTTAATATTTCTTTTAATTATAGTCAGTATATTGTTTATACCATTCTGGCGACTGGATAGTGCTATATTAAACGTACCTTTAGATTTCTGGGTGACCTTTAAAAATATCTTACTCTGTTTTCCATTGTTCATGGGTGCTATAGTTTTTTATATGACACTGTCTCCAATGGTAATGTATTATCGGAAAAACTATCCTGAATTTACTCCTGAAGAACATGAGAAAAAGGTAATAAAATTAAATAAAAATGCAATATACCTGCTTTCATTTTTTACTGCTGTTTTTGTAATATCATCTGCACTTACTCTTACTCCCGGCGGAATAGAGTATGCATTAAAAAATAACATTTCTTCTCTTGCTGTTTTAGGTATTGGAGTAAACCTGACAATAACTCTCCAAATCATTAGATTTCTGAGTTATTTAGTAATATTTTTCGCTTTAACAACCTCTTTTTACGGAGTTGCTTTAGGAGTAATAGAGCTCCTTTCCAATCAAATTAAATTTCCTGCAAACTGGGATGAAATTAAAAAAAGAAGAATTACAGCAATAGGTATGATGTTATTGATCTGGATATTGACCAGTTTTAATATTAACATAATTAGTATAATGGGATACTTTTCCACACCATTAAACGGATTTATATTGTTTATTATTCCGACTATGATCATTTTTACATGTAAAAGACTTAGAAGCTACAGAAAAATTTTTACAGTAATAATTTTAATTGTCGGCTTATTTACTCTGGTTTCATTTTTAATAGGTTCACTCATGTAAATTTAAGCTGAAACTTGTAGATTATAAAAACGATAAGAACAATAACTATTTTAAAAAAGAATAGTTATTGTTCTTAAATATGTTAACACGAGTAGAAAATTCTAGAATAAAGAATATCTCTGTTATACAGTTTTATTAGTTATTTAGGCGATGATAATAGAATCTGGCCATACGTTCACCCTGAGTGTCAAAAGAGTCGCTGTAACTACCAAATAATTTTTTTAAACCTAATTTGATTGATTTTATCTTTTTCATAATTTTTACCTGTCGATTTATTAAAAAAATATATCAAAGAATAAAAAAAATACTTTTTATTTTTACCGATTCAAAAAACAAGAAGCTTATTCTATCAAAAGTTAACAAAAACGTAACATAAAAGTCAACATTTTGAGAGAAAAAGTAATATTTAAAAACATGATCCACATCAGGGACTTAGGACACCTGTCTTAATAGCACAATATCCTGTGTTAGTTCCGGTAATTATATGTTTGTATATCTGTCATTTTATAATTTCAGATAGTTTACATTTGACTGCTGTCATTTAAATAATAGAATTAACATAATTCAATATTAACTTTTTGAGGAGATAATAAGTATGAAAGTTAAACAGTATAATAAAGTTGCCAAGGATTATTCTGAATATCATTCTCAGGATATGCAATATAGAAAAGATATGTACAGCTTACTCCCATCCCTAAATGGTAAATCAATTTTAGATGTGGGGTGTGGAGAAGGAACTGATTCAAAATATTTCTTAGAGTCGGGGGCGTCATTGGTTGCTGGTATTGATTCATCAGACAAGATGCTTGAGATAGCAAAACTTAAAGCCCCTCAAGCTAACTTTAGTTGTGTAGATATTTCAAAACAGCAATGGCCTTTTGAGGATAAGTGCTTTGATATAGTATTTTCTAATTATGCGATAAACCATATTCAAAAATTAAATTTTATATTTGATGAAGTATATAGAATATTAAAAAAAAATGGAATTTTTCTTTTGTGCGTTACTCATCCAACAAGACAATTTTTATCTTCTAAAACTAAAGATTACTCAAGGTGCAGTATAGTGAAAATTTTTTATTTTGACGGAAAAGTATCTACTGATGATTATAGTCACTGTGTAGAAGATTACTTATCCGAGTCAATATTAGCAAACTTTGAGTTAAATAGACTCAAAGAAGGATATTGCAATGATGATAAAAAATTTAATTCGAGTTGGAAATATCCATGTCATTTGATACTCAAATATAAGCGTAAATAAGATTATATCCATATTTTTTTAGAGATAAAATACAGCATGCTAACTTACTGAATAACTCTCAGAAAAAAGTAGCTATATATACTGTTGTTAAATTGTAGTTTGAGTTTAATATTGAAAATATTGCTATGGGGGATATAAGCTGATAATATCTTATCAAATTCTTAATTTAGTGCAAACGTCAGATATTTGGCAAGAAATCTGAATGTAACACCGATATTTCAGCAGATACAGATATTATTCCTGGACTTGATATAGAGTTACTTGAAAAAACAGTAAAATCCAGAATTACATAAATTCTCATGACAGGTATATAACTAAAAAAATATAGACAATTTTACTCTACATGTAGATAATTTATTGAAGTAGTAGAAAAACTCAATTAATCAGATTGACTTACCTCATATTTTTACTAAAACTAAGAGAATGGTGTAAAGCAAATTCAATCTGTATTTAATTGAACCGGAGTCCCCCTTTTTGAAAAAATTACTTAGAGAACCTGATATTCTAGAAATTCAAAAATTTCCA
This sequence comes from Victivallales bacterium, assembly GCA_036011305.1. GTDB lineage: Bacteria > Verrucomicrobiota > Lentisphaeria > Victivallales > GWF2-38-69 > DASCNA01. The sequence continues at coordinate 7,693 of DASCNA010000053.1, read as the reverse complement.
AATAATTACTCAAATGATACAAAACCTCTAGAGTTTACAGAAAGAAACTGGTCAATGCTGAGTATTGCCAATCTCTGGATAGGTATAATTGTGTCAATTCCTGTTTACATGCTAGCCAGCGGTTTAATAGCTTCAGGTATGAGCTGGTGGGAAGCACTCATTACAGTAGTTTTAGGACATACAATTGTTATAATACCATCTGTTTTATTAGGGCACTGTGGAACAAAATATGGAATAAGCTACCCTATGCTCTCAAAATTGATCTTCGGTATCAATGGAAATATTCTACCGACTTTAATAAGAGCTTTATTAGGGATATTCTGGTTTTCAATTCAATGCTGGATTGGAGGAGAAGCCGTAAATACAATTTTACAGACAATAATACCCGCTTTCAATTATTCCTTTATATCTTTCGCTATTTTTATTATTATTAATTTATATATAGCTTATACTGGTAATACAGCATTGAAAAATATGGCTAATTATGCGGCGCCGGTTCTGATTATACTTGGTGTTATAGTTATAATATGGGGATATACAGTTTCCGGAGGTTTCATTGAACTGTTTTCAGGCATTAATACAAAATCTACCGGTAATTTCTGGAGTTATTTTCTACCGGCTCTTTCAGCCATGATAGCTTTTGACTCAACAATAGCAATAAATTTTTCAGATTTTACTAGAAACGTAACCAGACAGAGACAGCAGGTTTTAGGACAGTTTCTGGGAGCTCCATTTATCACCGCATTTATCGTATTTGTTGGAATTTGTGGAACTTCTGCCTCCATTAAGGCATTTGGAAGCCCCATATGGAATCCGGCAGTTCTTGTGTCCAAATTTGACTCTCCTTTGATCAGAATAGGATTTTCATTTTTTATACTGCTCGCCACACTGACTACAAATGTAGTTGCTAATCTTATTCCACCGGGAATTATTATCAATAATCTTCTTTCAAAATTCATCAGCTATAAAAAAGCTATAATTATTGTCTGTTTACTAGCTATTTTTATTCAACCGTGGAATATACTCTCAAATCCTTCAAATTATATTTATTCAGTTCTTGGAGGCTTCGCTACGTTTTTAGGACCTATGACAGGCATCTATTTAGCAGGATACTGGATAGAATATAAGACAGATATTAATCTTGTAGATTTATATAAAAACACTAATAGTATTTACAACTATACTAGAGGAATTAACTTGCCAGCGACATTTATTCTGATAGTGACAACTCTTTTTTTATTTAACTGCAAATATATTCATAAGCTAGAGTTTTTTTACAATAACGCTTACCTTCTGGGGCTTATATCAGCAATGATCATTTATATCGCTATAAAGAAAATAAATATCCTGAGAAAGGCATAGATAACTCAAAATCATCCACTATTGAATTTTGTAAGCAGAACAATATTTCAGTAAAAACACTTTACACCTGGAGAAGTAAAATTATCTTCAGCTAACGATAATAATCATTTTAAGAAGTTAAGCTTAAGGATTCACCTTCCAAACCACTTTCGCCATCTGATAGTATTAATATTTTTATCAATGACAAGATCAGAATATCAGTACTCAAAAGATATATCTTTATAAGAAGCCTATACACATGAACTGCAGTTTTGAGGGATTGTCAAATCTGGTAGAACATATATTTCCAGATCAACTTATTACTGGAGCTTATTTTATCTTTCTTAATAAAATTGCTAATAAACGAAATACCAAGTCTGAAATAATAAACCATAAATATTACATGCTTGGTTATAATGAAGACAGAGAACAGGCTAACTGGGTTTGATATAAACTTACTAAAGCAATGATATTAAATACGACTGCATCAAGAAGAAATGATATTAGACCACCCAGCCTCATCAGTAAATACAGAATCTGCCAGTTTGTCTGAGTATAGAGGCTCAGGTTATGATAGAAGATACTTGTGTCCAGCAGCGGCCATGAGTGAAACCTTCTATATGAGCAATATGTCTCCACAAGTACCAGATTTTAATCGTGGTGCGTGGAAAAAGCTAGAAGGAAAAGTTAGAGTATGAGCCGTTTAAAATTTAGAAGTATCAGTAGTGACAGTTCCAATATTTTATAATAATAGAACTCATAAAGAAATAGGACCCGATAAAGTTGATGTGCCAGACGCCTACTTCAAAGTGATCTTAGATTACAGAAGACCTGATATCAAAGCCATTGGATTTATATGTAAGCGTAAATTTGAGTTTTCAATTGCTCCCACCTGTGGAACAATAACCTAAAACGGCTGTTCCACCCGTCTGGCAGCAATCTGCGCTGTCGGGACTTGCAGCATACGTTCCAATTGCACATGCATAACGGATGTCCCAACCATGACCTGTTGCCATACCACCATTCCAACAAACAGGTTTATTAATGGTTTCGCTGATCCATGTAGCGGATTCTCCGGGGATGCAAGTATCATTCTGTTTACCTCCACTTTCACACGAAAGATTCATTGCTGGAGTAGAGCCGTTGCCACAGGCAGCATGATGTCTTTTTTCTAAAGATCGTAGTGCTGGACGCTCATATCTTAACTTGTTTTTTTGTGGGCGCATATGGGATCACAATAATTCGTAATTATCTGGCGAATTTATAAATATTTATTTATGATACCTTATTTAGTATATTATAGCCCAATTATTAGATCTTTCATATGCCTTCCCGCAAAAAATCTATTAAAGAGATATACTCAAATGGCAGGTTATGAATCAATGCTTAGTTTAAATAATGAATTTTTACTAATTATTGCAGCTTTGAGCCAAACTGCTACGTTTGTGTTTCTTTCCACCTATCAACCAATAACTCATGAAGTTGTTTGTCAGGATATGACATTAAATTCCTGTAAATGTATTCCAGGTATTTCTGCGGATTGATATTCATAGCTCTACAGCATTGAACTAAAGTCATATGATTTGCCATAGCTTTTCTGCTTCCTCTGCTTCCAAGATACATCCAGTTTTTGCGTTCAATGATTATTCACAACTTAACCATTATATATTCGAAGTGCTTCCTTTTGGATTGTCTTTATCACTCTAACCATAATTTCTTATACTGCAACTTATCCATTCGCTGGTTATTCAGCCTCCCAAAGTTGTGGAAGCTTCAATAGTGATCTCTCAGTATATCCCACTTCTTCCTTTAGTCATAAATCTGTTAATATACAAGGTGTTTGCTTAGTTTATATCTCCTGCTTTTCATATAATGCAGTATTTTTCTTTAGATGAATTGTAATAAGTATTATAGCGATAGTACCGCTTAATAAGTTTGCAACACATATCCCTGTAAACAGTCCCAACAGACCGAAATATTTACTGCCTATGTAAGAGAAAATCACATAGAACAGGAAGAATCGCATAAAGTTGAGCAGAAATGAATACAGAGGTTTGTTCAGTGCATTAAATCCCTGACATACTGTTCTGGCTATACCCTGAAAACCATATCCTATCGAAACAATGCAGAGGTAAAGCGTTATGTTATGAATAACTTCTTTGTTTATACTGAACAAAGCCGCAAAATATTCTGAAAACAGATAAAAAAGTATAAAAATTATTATCCCGTATACAATTGAAAACAGATAGGTAGTTTTCAATCCAGATTTAATTCTATCTACTCTCCCTGCTCCGAAATTCTGTCCGACAAATGGTATTATTGCTGCACCAAGAGCTAAATAAACCATAAAAGCCAACGCCTGTATTCTTCTTCCTGCACCAAAAGCAGCTACTGCATCCGGACCATAGGAAGAGGCAAATCGTGTTATTATAGCTAATGTTATAGGTATAAATATATTTGTAGCTGCAGCCGGAACTCCTACGTACAGTATTTTCCACCAGGTAATTAATATCGTTTTTATCTTAGGTATCTTTACGGTTAACATTCGATGCCTGTAATGTAAAAAGCATATACATGCAAAGCAGGCTGTAGCACGCGATATTAAGGTTGCAACAGCAGCACCTTCAAGACCCATTTTAGGAAAACCTAAAAGCCCAAATATAAATAGTGGATCTAATATTACATTAAGAACAGAAGCCAATATCATTATCAAGCTGGGAAGGATAGTGTCTCCTGTAGCTCTCATTGCGTTATTGCCGACCATTGGGATAACGAAAAAAATAGCTCCTATGAACCATATTTTCATAAACGTGTCAATGTATGGTACTATATCGGGTGCAGCACCTAACAGAATGAAGATTTTATCCATAGAAGATAATCCCATCCATATTATAGTAATCGCCAATACCAAAGCAAGCAGAATAGAATTTGTTGCGATTAAAGGTATTCTTTTTCTACTCCACTCACCTATTGTTCTTGATATTAGAGAGCCTGCACCAATCCCAATTCCAAGAGCAATGCTTCCTACAAATATAACTATAGGGAAACTGAAACTAATTGCAGTTAGAGCTCTGGTTCCGAGAAGAGAAACAAAATATGTATCAGTAAAGTTAAAGGCAACAATTGAAAATACACCAAAAACAAGTGGATAAGTGAGCTTAAATATGACTTTAGGTACATGCCCGTTAATAATATCAATTTTATTATTTCTTCTCATAACCTAAACCTCATACTAAAAAAGACTTCTGTGTAAATAAAAGTTCATGTTGTCCTTAAATTCAAGTCAGATCACTACATTCACATAATAATTGACACTTTTTTATTGATCTTATTCTATAGGCTTATATTTTATTCAGTACATTAAATCAGTTAATATTTTGGAGTTATCATGAGTTATATACAGTTGGATGAAAATAACATTGGAGAATTTTTAGTCAATGCAAAATGCTTTAATACAGACGATAAATTGGAAGTACTTGAGATAAGCGATGGAAATATAAATATGGTTTATAGAATTGTTGGAGAGGAAAAATCTCTCATATTAAAACAAGCCTATCCTTATGTCAGAGTAGCAGGTGAATCATGGCCATTGAGCCTTGAACGAGCAATACACGAATCAGATGCACTTTCTTTACAGAATAAACATGCTCCCGGACTAGTACCTGAAATAATTCATAGAGATGATGAGATGGCGGTTATTGTTATGGAAGATCTTTCTTATCTTGAAATTATGCGCAAAGAAATGAATGCTATGAAAAAATTTCCTGAATTTCCTGAGCATATTTCTACGTTTCTGGCAAATCAAACTTTTTATACATCTGACATGTATTTAAGTGGAGAAGATAAAAAGAATATGGTTGCTCAATTTATAAATAGCGATCTCTGCAAAATAACAGAAGATCTTATTTTTACAGATCCTTATTGTAATGCTGAAAAAAACATAATAAATCCCGAACTTAAAAAATATTTAGAAACAGTCTTTTGGGAAAAAGAAAATCTAAGAATTGAAGCAGCTAAATTAAAGTATAAATTTTTGACTGAAGCTCAAAGTTTACTTCATGGAGATCTCCATACCGGTTCAATATTTATTGATGAAAAAGAAACAAAAGTCTTTGATACTGAATTTGCTTTTGCAGGCCCTTCAGGTTTTGATATTGGACTGCTAACCGGTAATTTACTAATAAATTATTTTTCCTGGAATGGACGAAATGTAGATTTAACTGCAAAGATTGATTATCAAACTTATATTTTAGAAATGATAAATGAACTCTATGGAAAATTCATAGAAAAATTTAGCTGTAACTGGAATAATGATATCAAAGATTCCTCTTATATGATTTCAGGATATAAAGAATATTATATGCAAAATCTGTTTATTGACTCAATAGGATTTGCCGCTGCTGCAATGATAAGAAGAATGCATGGTTTTGCACATAATATTGATGTGGATATGATTGATGATTTAGAAAAGAGAAGAGACGTTCAAATACAGGTTTTGGAGATGGGTGAGAAGCTGATGATTAATAGATCAAAATATAACAATATTCAGGAAGTAACGGATTTCGTGAGCAAATCATAAATTTCCCAATATAATCATATTATTGAGCATTTATAAGAAACATTAGGCTATAAAGTAAATTTGTGGGAAAAGTTGAATATAAAATATACATCAGTGAAGCAGTTAAGATAACTCTGTTTTGTCTGATTGTAACTGCATTAATGGCACTGATTGGTGCAGATCAAAAAGCGATACTTGTTATATTCAATATTGCGGTTATGTCGTGCGCTGTTACATTTTCTCCTGAGAAGAAACATCTGGTACGGGTATTTGAAGGCGGTATTGTAACAACTCTTTCTATAATAGCAGGTGGTGTTTTAGGATTTTATATACCTAATATTGCTCAAGTACTCATTATTGTCTATGCCGCTTTGGCTTTCTTATTACCGAGGAATAAAGAAAGAACGATATTATATGTCAATGCTGCATTAATGTTTCTGCTTTTTACATCTTTTCCGTTTGATATAAAAAAAGCTTTCGAATATCTTCTTTACAGTATTCCTCTGATTCTGGTTCTAGTTATACACTACCGCCTGTTTGACAGAATAATATATGCTAGGTCAGCTAAACCGAATCCGAACAACTGGGAACAAAAAGAAATCTCTGCACTGACTGCTGTACTGGCGCTTGTGTGTGCTCTGGGAGTAAGTTATCTCCTTAAAAAATATACTAATTTACAGCATTTATACTGGATAGGACTCACAGTTTTGGTTGTGATACAGGGTTCTCGGGAACATACAATTAAAACTTCCATTAAAAGAATTATTGTTAATACTGCAGGTGCATTTATCATTGTCCTACTCATGAGATATGTAGTTCCGGCAGGTTTTCTGATCAATCTGCTGATGCTTACATTTTTTCTTTTTATGATTTTTGCTATTGGGTTTTCATATGTATGGAGAGTTCTATTTATTGAACTCTTTGTGCTTGGTTTTACCCATCTTCTTGGACAGTATAGTAATGTTATTGCAGTGGACAGAGCAGTACTTACCTTAATTGGAGGATTACTTGTAATTGGTTCTACAATATTAAGCTATAAGGTCTTTGTCAGATCGTTGAAAACATAAAGGTCGACTTAGATATTAATCTGCCAACTGTTTCATCACTCGCATGGCGTTATCGCCGGTAATATTAAGTACAGCACATTTACACTTACCGTTTATAATTTCTCTGATACGTCTTTCTAGTAAGCCATCGCCTATATAGGTGCATATTTCGGAAACATCGTTTAATCCTCTGCTTTTCCATGCGCCAAGGTGAGTGTGGATATCTATTGAAAGATTATTCTTAAGGATCTTTTTGGGTTTATTGATGTTCTCATTTGTGACATTGTAAGTATTAGGCTGTCTATTCATATATTTTACTTTCTCCTAACTGTTAATGAAAATAAAATCCTGTCATAATATACCTTGGTGCATTATTCTAGAAATCTATACAAAGTAGCTCTTCCCACTCCCAGTATTTTAGCTGCTTTTACTTTATTGCCGTTAGCCTCTTCAAGTGCTTTATGAACGGCATCATGGGATAGTTTTCTTTTTCGTTTATTTTTACTGGTTTTATAAAGGTTAATAGATTCAGTGTCATTAAAAATAGGGAGGTGTTCAAGTCTGATAACTTTATCATCGCCACATTTAATAAGGGCAAATTGGATCCAGTTCTGAAGTTCTCTAATATTACCAGGCCAATTATAATCCATCATAGCATTTAAGGATTCTTCCGAAACTGAAATATCTTTCGTATCTTCACCTGTCTGAAGATGCATTTTCTTCAAAATATAAGCTATTAGAAGTGGAA
>DASCNA010000052.1:0-1965 GCA_036011305.1 Victivallales bacterium | reverse complement strand
CAGTGAATTTCTTGATCACTACGGATCTGATACAAAGAAACTTGCTAAACATCCATGGACAATCCATGTACGAAATGAACGTGAAGATAGATACCGTGACTTTATGAAAAAAAGGTTTCTCAGAATAGAACGTCTTCATATCTATATTACAGTCAAAATAAAACATAAAGCTCCATCAAACAGTGAAGAAGAAACCCTTGAAGAATATTATGAGTCGCTGCTTGAATATTATACAAAATTCTTTGAATCTCAATATATGCAGCTTGTTAATATTTATTCAGGTATCGGCGGAAAAATAAAAGCGATGACAGATAGAGATCATTTTGAACACTATAACAAATTTCTAAATCCCTCCTACGCAGATTATGAAGTTGAATATAATCTGAATCACTATTTTGATACAGAAAAAGAAGAGATTGATTCTATACAGTATCTCTGCTGGCACTCAGGTTTCAGAGGTAATAAAAACAAGACAATGGGTAATGAATATTCATTTTATATGGATGGCTACTATCACGAGATACTATGTTTAAAAATAATGCCCGGTCAGACATCGCCAGGTATTATTGAAAAATTGACAAACCTTCTTCTTCTGGACTATTCAATAACAGTCAACATCCACCCAATAGAAATATCAAAAGAAAAGCGTGAGACAGAAAAACTGATAGGCCGCTTAAGAGGAGATATGAATGCAGAAGGCAGATACTCTCTTGAAGCAAGTATAGATAAAGCCGGAGTAAGACTTTATGAAATATCATCAGGAGAAGCAGTTCCTTATAAAATTGAATTTATTCTCCGGGCATGGTCAAGAGACAAAGATGAGCTTAGAAATAAAGTAGAATTAATAAATACAACAATAAAAGATATGCATTCAGCTCAATGCTGGGATATAGGAAAAGGGACAACCGCCAAACAGTTATGGTATAAAACATGGCCTGGCTGGCTTTACAGCACTTATACAGGATATGAAATTAAAGATGATGATAGAAAAATAGCTGATATGCTTCCACTTTCTGGAACTTTTACTGCACATTTAGATATAGCTGAGGCTATTTATGACGGAGAATTCTATAATCTTGTCGGCATTGTAACAAGTATCTCAGGTGCAGTTCAATCTACAGGGTTTTTCGGTGCAAGCCGTATGGGAAAGAGTGCAACAGCCATTGATTTTCTTACACAGACTGAATGTTTTTATGATTTTACAGCAATTATAGAAGAGGGGCTTTCCTATGGAGTTATGACCAAAATATACGGTGAAACTCCGATAATATTTTCTCCTAATTCCAAATATATAATTAATTATTTTGATACAGATTCACTTCCTGTTACGCCTATGCAGATAAATGATGCCTCTGGGATTCTTATCAGGATGGGCGGACTTACTTCTGATGAAAGTGTTAATAAAAAACGTGGTGCAATTCTTTCTCAGCACATAAATATGATTTATGAAGATCATTTTAATGTATGGAAATTTGAACACGAAGAAGAGATACCGGATATAGTAAGGTTTATTCTGGCTGTTGAGTCATATCAAAGAGATGAGATGTCCGAATCTGAACCCTGGCTTCATGCATGGGTTGAATTTAAAAATACAAAAGAAACCAATCCTACTCTTTATAACGGTTATATGGATAGTGTTACAGAAGATGCTATAACCGAATATCTTGTTACAAAAGAAGTTGAACTAAGAAATAATGCCTACGGATTTTTTAAAACAGAAGACTACCCGACTCATTCAAGCTTTCTTGAACTTATACAGTCGTCGGCAGCGGATCACAATGCAGACAGTGACCTCAAAGACCTTGCAATTTCGTTAAGTGAATGGTGTTCTGACGGTGCTTACGGCTGTCTTTTTGACGGTCACACAAATGTAAAACTTAATAAGAGAATTGTTCATTTTGAACTTGGACAGATTTCAGAATCATCGAAAGAGCTAAAAGCTATAGTGGTTTTTCTCATAAAAAA